>NZ_JBEYXP010000012.1:237576-239612 GCF_040704615.1 Streptomyces sp. NPDC046862
AATCGGTCGGAGGCCGGCCCGCTCGTCCTGACGGCGCCTGACGGGGGCAGGGCGAAGCTGGCGGAGTACGGGATTGTCGCGGCGCCTGATCCGCTGGCGTAGGGCCTGATCGCCCACGGCGCCGACTTGCCCTGATTAATGATCTCTTCGCGTGGGCAGTCTCTCTCGATTCGTGTTTCTCGGGGCGCTGACGTAGACTGACTCGTCGGCTCTCGTGTGCCCGTATGTCCTCATGCGGTCGCTCGGGACCGATCAAGGTAGTCGATTCGAAGGGCGAAGCGTGGCCAAGAAGCAAGGTGCCATCGAGATCGAGGGCACTGTCGTCGAGTCTCTTCCGAACGCCATGTTCAAGGTCGAGCTCCAGAACGGCCACCAGGTCCTGGCACACATCAGCGGCAAGATGCGCATGCACTACATCCGCATCCTCCCTGACGACCGGGTCGTGGTGGAGCTCTCTCCGTACGACCTGACGCGTGGCCGGATCGTCTACCGCTACAAGTAGATCTTGCCCAGGTCCCGCGTTCTCCGCAGGACTGCCGGCAACTGACCCGGAGAACCTCACCCCATGAAGGTCAAGCCGAGCGTCAAGAAGATCTGCGACAAGTGCAGGGTGATCCGCCGTCACGGTCGGGTCATGGTCATCTGCGAGAACCCGCGCCACAAGCAGCGCCAGGGCTGACGCACGATCGATCGATCCCTCTGCATCGGTATCGCAGGGATTCGCGCGACGCGAGCTGAATATGTTCATACGCAGGACCCAGGCGCCGACGGTGCCTGACACCCCCGGTTCGGAGGCCGGGGACCCAGTCGTACCAACTCTTTTGCTGCGTCTTTTGAACAGCGTGAAGAGGCCGGCGGCTGGGAGCCGGTTCTGTGGAAGACCTCCGAGGATCAACTGGAGCCATTGAATGGCACGCGTTTCCGGTGTTGACATCCCGCGCGACAAGCGCGTGGAGGTCGCCCTCACCTACGTGTTCGGCATCGGCCGGACCCTCTCGCAGCTGACGCTGGCCGAGACCGGCGTCAACCCGAACGCCCGTGTTCGCGATCTGACCGAGGAAGAGCTCGTCAAGATCCGCGAGTACGTGGACAACAACATCAAGACCGAGGGTGACCTCCGTCGCGAGATCCAGGCCGACATCCGCCGCAAGGTCGAGATCGGCTGCTACCAGGGTCTGCGCCACCGCCGTGGTCTGCCCGTCCGTGGTCAGCGCACCAGCACCAACGCCCGCACCCGCAAGGGCCCGCGTCGCGCCATCGCCGGTAAGAAGAAGCCGGGCAAGAAGTAGTCCGCAGCGGACTCGCCGTCCAGCGGTCTTCGCTGTAGGACCGACCACCTCCCGTAGGAGTTATAGATGCCCCCCAAGGGTCGTCAGGGCGCTGCCAAGAAGGTGCGCCGCAAGGAAAAGAAGAACGTCGCTCACGGTCACGCGCACATCAAGAGCACGTTCAACAACACCATCGTTTCGATCACGGACCCGTCCGGCAACGTGATCTCCTGGGCCTCCGCCGGCCACGTCGGCTTCAAGGGCTCGCGCAAGTCGACCCCCTTCGCCGCGCAGATGGCCGCCGAGTCGGCCGCCCGTCGCGCGCAGGAGCACGGCATGCGCAAGGTCGACGTCTTCGTCAAGGGCCCGGGCTCGGGTCGTGAGACGGCCATCCGTTCGCTGCAGGCGACCGGTCTCGAGGTCGGCTCCATCCAGGACGTGACGCCCACGCCGCACAACGGGTGCCGTCCGCCGAAGCGTCGTCGCGTCTGACGCTCGCTTCGTCACGGTCTGTGGTTTCGGGCGGTACGGCACCCTAAAAGGGCCGTATCGCCCGTACCCTTGCAGTACCCCGTGCTTTCTGGGCACGGGTTTCCGTCGGGCGTCAAATAGCGGGCGTCCACGAAAGAAGGATCTGATCCACACATGCTGATCGCTCAGCGTCCCTCGTTGACCGAAGAGGTCGTCGACGAGTTCCGCTCCCGGTTCGTGATCGAGCCGTTGGAGCCGGGCTTCGGCTACACCCTCGGCAACTCCCTTCGCCGTACT
>NZ_JBEYXP010000013.1:0-83685 GCF_040704615.1 Streptomyces sp. NPDC046862
TCGCTGGGGGGGGGGGGGCGCGCGGGGGGGCGGGTTGTTGTGTTGGGGGGTCGGGCGCCGGGCGGGGGGGGGCTTCCTCAAGGCTCCCGGGGCTCCCGGGCAACCTTGAGGAAGCCGCCCTCCTCGCGTGTCACATCCCCCGGCGCGGGCCGGGCGGCAGAGCGGCCGGGATGTGGTGCATGCCGGTGTGACCGGTGGGCATGCGTCCGACCGGCTGCCACACCGAGGGCACCGGGGCCGAGGCGCCCGCTTGTGTCTCCTGTCGGGTGCCGTGCGGCGGAGCGAAGTGGCCGGTCGCGTGGGCGGCCGCGCTGTGCCGGCCGGTGTACGTGCCCGACTGGTACGCACCGTACGAGCCGGCGCTGTGCGGGGAACTGGCGAAGAAGGCCTGGAAACCCAGGTCCTCCTCGCCGTGACGGTCGCCGGGCAGCGCCCGGTAGGACTTGACCCACTCCGCGTAGAGCGCGTCGTAGATCGGCGTGGCCGAGGGGTCCTGGGCCGGCCGCAAGGACGGACTCGGCTGGTAGGCGTGGCGGCGGGGAACGTCGTATGCGTGCACGTCTGTGCCAACGACCCCGCCGCCCATGAGATGCGGTCGATACGGCCGAAAGGGGCGCTGTGCGCCGCCCCGTCAGGGGCGCCGGAAACGGCGCGGGCAACCAAGGACGACCCGCACTGTTCCGACGAGCGGGGCGCCCCGAAAGGGGCGCGGGGAACGGCGCGAGCAACCACAACAGACCCGCACCCACTCCACGACCGAACCGGTCACGGCGCCCGGACAGGGGTGCGGGGAACTGCGCGAGCAACCCAGGACAACCCGCACCCACCCACTTGGCGCACCCCTTCGCGGCGCCCAAAGCGGAGCGCTCAGGTTCCAGCGAGCGGCAGCGTCGCCGCCACCAGCTTCCCGCTCGCCGCGGCCTTGTCGAGTGCCTCGCGCAGCAGGTCCTCGCGGGGCTGGCGGCCGATCGAGCCGACGGGAGCCGCGAACAGCAGCACCTGCTGGTGCTTGTTGGCGGCCGCGCGCCAGCTGTCGGCGACCTGCAGCGCCTGGTGGGCCTGCCACCAGGCGACCGGCTGGCCGCCCGCGGTACCCGGCTGGAGGATGGCGTGCAGCTGGCCCATGGCGAGCAGCACGGACCAGCCGTGCAGCACCGACGGCACGGAGTCGATCTCGGTCAGCGGCATGAAGCCCTGCTCGATGAGGAGCGGCAGGAAGTCGTCGCCCGCGGTGGTCGTGCCCGGGCGGGCGATGGGCGCGGTCGGCTCGACGACGAGCGCCGGGTGCAACTCGCCGTTGATCAGGATGAGTCCGCTGGTGACGCCGAGCACCGCCTGCTCCGGCACGGCCTGCTCGGGCACGGCCCTGGCGGGCCCGCCGTCGGCCGCGATGGACCGGACGGCGCCCTGCAACTGCTCCTCGGTGACCTGGACGACCTGCGAGGGCAGGCAGGTGGCGTGGGCGAAGGCGAGCACGGCGGTCTCGTCACCGATGAACAGGACGGTGCTGGTGCGCTCCTGCTCGGAGTCGCCCGGGGTGCGGCAGGACGTGCAGTCGTAACTGCCGGGGGCGTTCTCTCCGGCGAGCAGCCGGTCTGCTTCTTCGTCGCCGATCTCGGCGCGTACGTCGTCGCTGACGTCGAGCATGCGCGGCACGGGTGGCTCCTCGGGATGTGATGCGGGGCGACAGCCGGGTGGCTCCCGGCCCATGAGCCCGGGTGGTTCCCGGCCCATGAAGAAGACAACGGGCGATCTGTGGCCGGAGTCACGCCCGGGAGCGAACGGAATCGAACCATCCGAAGCGCAGCGTGAATCCGTGGGCGGAACCGGTTACTCCACGGCAAGTTCCTTGATTTCCAAGGAAGTTACGGCGGTGAAGTGGGTCACAGATCACTCGTGTCCCTGGTCGACAAATCCTGAAATCGCGCAATGAAGTGGGTGGCCGAAAATGGATGATACCTGCGGTAACGTCGAACTGGCCTCGTATGACAAGGAGTTGGTTGATTGCGGGCCGCTCGGCTCTCTACATTCCTCCGCCGAGTGCATCGAGCACCGCTCGGGTCGTCCGCCGACCGCAGCACAGCCAGCTCCACAGCACCACCGTCGGCGGACGGGGCGGAGTACGACGACCGCGCCCGTGCGCCGGAAGTCGTGGGCCGCCTTGGGGGACCCCGGGTCCTGCGAGAGGGAAATACATGTCCGCATGTGCCGACAACACCCACGACACCACCCGTAAGACGCGTACGACATGTACAGCGCGTACGACGGCGGTCCTCGCCGGGGCGGCCCTGCTCGCCCCGCTGGGCCTCCTGGCCGCAGGCGGCAACGCCGCCGCGGCGGACAGCGGAGTGTGGGACCGCATCGCCCAGTGCGAGAGCGGCGGGAACTGGCACATCAACACCGGCAACGGCTACTACGGCGGACTGCAGTTCTCCGCCTCCACCTGGCGCGCGTACGGCGGCACGGCCTACGCGGCCACCGCCGACCAGGCGTCCAAGGGTCAGCAGATCGCCGTCGCCACGAAGGTCCAGCGCGCCCAGGGGTGGGGCGCCTGGCCCACCTGTTCGGCCCGCGCCGGGGCGTCCGGCGGCGCGCCCGCCGCGCCGTCCACCGGTTCGGCGCCCGCCGAGCGGTCCACCAGGTCGGCCCCGGCCGCGAAGAAGGCGTCGAAGACTCCGGCCCGCTCGTCCGGCCACACCGGCCGCGGCACGTCCCGCGGCGGCGACTACACGGTGCGCGGCGGTGACACGCTGAGCGGTATCGCCGCCCGGCACGGGACCACCTGGGAGCGGATCTACGCCGCCAACAAGGCCGTCATCGGCGGTGATCCCGACGTGATCGTGCCCGGGCAGCGGCTCGACGTCTGAGCCGGCTCCCCCGTTCCGGGGCACGGGGTCCCGCCCGGCACGCCGACCGGGCGGGACCCTCGGTCCAGGTGGAGTCCGTCAGGCCGGTTCGGCCGCCTCGCCGCCGAACACGAGGGAACCGCGCCGCAGTTCGTGCACCAGCGCCGTCGCCCCGCGCAGTCCCGGCGGCAGACGCTGTTCTGCCACCACCACGCAGGCGTCCAGACCGCCGAGCACCTCGTACGTGCGGGGCCGTCGGTTCGAGGTTCTCGCGGACCGTGAGCGAGCCGAAGACGGCCCGCCGCTCCGGGACCAGGCACAGCCCTCGCCGGGCGCGTTCCTGGGCGGGCACCCTCGTCACGCCGGCCCCGTCCCGGACGACGGCGCCCCCGGACAGCGGGACCGTTCCGGCGAGGGCCCGCAACACGGTCGTACGGCCTGAGCCGTTGCGGCCGAGCAGCACCGTCGGTCCGGGGCCGGGCGCGGCGAGGGCCACTCCGCGCAGGGCCTCCGCGTGGCGCAGGGAGATGACGGTCACCGGCCCACCCCCGCGTGGTCCAGCACGTCGCGCTCCCGGGCGGCGGGGCCGGAGGCGACGATCCGCCCGGCCGCCATGACGTGCACCACGTCGGCGGGGTCCGCGACGAGATCCAGGTCGTGCTCGACGACGAGCAGGGCCGTGCCGTCCGCGGCGAGAGCGCGCAACACTCGTGCCGGGGCGGCCACCTCGCCGGTGCCGAGCCCGGTCCGCGGCGGGCAGCGCGCCCACCGGCCCGTCGAGCCCCAGCAGCCGCGAGACGCGCGCGACGGCCCCCGGATCGGCGACACGGCCCTGTTCAGGCCCGCGACCGCGGTGACACGGCCGGGTGGACGTCGAGGTCGACACCGTCCAGGGCGGTGAACCCGCCGTAGCCGACGTGGCGCCCACGGGCGCGCAGGAGGGGCACGGAGCCGCGCGGGGACGCCCGTCCCGTGGCGGGCCCCCTGGAGAACCGGCGCCCCGCTCCGCCCGCCCCGCACGACGGCCCCGGCCCTGGCCCCGGTCCCAGTTCTGGCCCTGGTCCCGGTCTCGGTCCCGGTCCCGGTCCTGGCCCCCGTCCCGGCCGTACGGGCTCGGCGGCTGCCGGTCGCGTTCGTGTGGGCTTGCGGGCCGGTCGTTCGGGTCGTGCGGGTCTGTCCGCCGGTGGTGCGGAGCGCGACGGCTTCTCCGTCGTCCGGCCGGTTCCCCGCGTTGACCGTTCCGCCGTTGAGCCGGGCATCGAGGCTTCCGCCGCTGCGATGTCTTGCACTATGCCCCCTGGAAGCTGACCCTGAAAGCACCGGGCGCGACCGGCCCGGACCGACACCCGGTGGTGAGCCAGATGGTTCTCGGGAGCGATCTCAGGCGGGGGAGCGGACGGCTGGGGGCACTGATCGCGGCGGCGGTTCTCGCCCTCGCCCTCTCGGCGTGCGGCAATGACAGCGGGGGCGGGGGCACCGCGCCCACCAGCACGAGTGCCGAGGCCACGCCCAGCGAGACCCCCAGCGCGACCGAGCCGTCCGACCCGGCGGCGGCCGAGAAGGAGATCAGGGAGAACTGGGCGACGTTCTTCGACCCGGGCACGTCCAAGCAGGACCGGCAGGCCGTCCTGGAGAACGGCAGCCTGCTGGGCCCGCTCCTCGACGCCTTCAGCGGTGACCAGCGCGGACAGGACGTCGAGGCGAAGGTCACGAAGGTGGAGTTCACCTCGGCGACCGAGGCGGACGTGACGTACTCGCTGCTGTTGAAGGGGGTCACCGTCCTGCCGGACTCGAAGGGCACGTCGGTCGAGCAGGACGGCACCTGGAAGGTGTCCGTCAAGACGCTGTGCGGGCTCGTCGGGCTGAGCGGCAACGCGTCGGCCCCGGGCTGCTGAGTGCCGGGCTTCATGAACCGCGACGAGCCGTACACCGCCGGCGGACTGGTGAGCCAGGGCGACATGAACGACAACTGCTTCGCCGTACCGCAGTTGGCCTACGCACCGTGAGCCACCTGTCCTACGCACCGTGAACCCGCACGTGCCGCACGGAAACCTCTTACAGGCCCCGATGCACGACACGACCGAAAGGTTCCCCATATCGGCTACCAATCGGGCAACTGTTGCGGAACAAGTCGGTGATGACGCCCAACCAAATCCGGGGAACCGCAGTCCAACCCATCAGGTAGGCGGACGAGACCGGGGATACAGGGGGTTCGGGGGACGTATGCACATCTCTTTCCTGATACACAACGCGTACGGCATCGGGGGGACGATCCGCACCACGTACAACCTCGCCGGCGCGCTCGCCGAGCAGCACGACGTCGAGATCGTCTCGGTCTTCCGCCACCGTGACGAGCCGGTCTTCACACCCGACCCCCGGGTCCGCGTGCGCCATCTCGTCGACGTCCGCCCGGACGGAGCCGACGCCGGGGATCCGGATCTGGGGCGCCCGGCGCGGGTCTTCCCGCGCGGCGAGGTCCGGTACGAGCAGTACAGCGCCCTGACCGACCGGCGCATCGCCGAGCATCTCGCCGCGGTCGAGGCGGACGTGGTCGTCGGCACGCGGCCGGGCCTGAACGTGCACCTGGCCCGGGAGACCCGCCGCGGCCCGGCCCTGGTCGGCCAGGAGCACCTCACGCTCGACACGCATTCCGGGGCCCTGCGCGCGACGTTGCGCCGCCTCTACCCGCGTCTCGACGCCCTCACCACGACCACGGAGGCCGACGCGCGCGCGTACCGCGACAAGATGCGGCTGCCCGGCGTCCAGGTGCGGTCGGTGCCCAACCCCGTGCCCCAGCCGGGCATCGATCCCGCGGACGGCTCCGGCAAGTGGGTCGTCGCGGCCGGACGGCTGGCGCCCGTCAAACGGTACGACCTGCTCATCAAGGCCTTCGAGACGGTGCGCGCGCAGCGGCCCGACTGGCGTCTGCGGATCTACGGCGGCGGCAAGCAGAAGGACAAACTCCGTCAGCTGATCGACGACCGGGGCCTCTACAACCACGTCTACCTCATGGGTCCGGCCAACCCCATCGAGCCCGAGTGGGCCAAGGGCTCCGTCGCCGCCGTCACCTCCAGCATGGAGTCGTTCGGCATGACGATCGTCGAGGCCATGCGCTGCGGCCTGCCCGTCGTCTCCACCGACTGCCCGCACGGACCCGGCGAGATCATCGACGACGGCGTCGACGGGCGGCTCGTCGAGGTCGGCAACGTCGAGGCCATCGCCGGGGGCCTGCTCGAACTGATCAACAACGACGCGCTGCGGCAGGAGATGGCGCACGCGGCGCTCAAGGACTCCGAGCGCTTCGACCCGTCCCGTATCGCCGAGCGCCACGAGACGCTCTTCTCCGGGCTGCTGGCCCGTGGCGGGGCCTCGCTCGGCGGGCGGATGCGCGGCTCGCTGCACCGCACCCGGGGAGCGCTGCTCGGTGGCGCGTACGCCGTCCGGGACGCCGGACGCACCGCTTTCAGAAAGGGACACACCGCATGATGACGCTGGCCCCGCCCGTGGCGAACCAGCAAGCCGACGAGGAACCCGTCGCGGGTCCGCGCGCCGACTGTGTCGCCGACTCCGCGGGCGGCCTCACCTTCGACGTCGTCGACCGGGGCGAGCCCGGGCCCGCCCATCTCCTGCTGAGGCTGCGCGACAGCGAGCAGGAGATGGGCCTGCCGCTCACCCCGGCCGCCGACGGCCGCCTCAGGGCCGCCCTGCCCAGCAGCGTCGAGCTCCCCGAGGGCCGCTGGGACGTGTACGTCCAGGTCGCCGACGACGAGCCGCACCGTCTGGTGCCCGGCGTCAACGACCTGCGTGCCCTCGTCGACCGCGTCCCCGGCGGCTCCCTCGGCCATGTCGCCGCCCGCATCCCGTACGCGACCAGGCTCGGCAACCTCACCGTCCGCAGCTGGCTGCGCGCCCCGCACGCCGAGGCGGGTGAGCTCCACGTCGGCAAGGGCGACGTGAGCGTCCGGGCGCAGGTGTACGGCACCGGGCTGGCTCCGGACGCGTACGTCGAACTGGTGGCCCGCAAGGCGCAGGCTCCCGTGGTCCGTGCCGACCTCACCACCGGCCGTTCCGAGTTCCGCTTCACGGTGCCGTACGAGGCCCTCCGCCCCGGTCTGTGGGACCTGTGGCTCCGGCCGGAAGGGGAGAAGGGGTCCCGGGTGCGGATCGCTCGCCTCCTCGACGACATCGCCGACAAGAAGCAGATCTTCACCTACCCGAAGGTGACCCTGGAGACCGAGTACGGCCCGGTCACGGCCAAGCCGTACTACACGAAGGACAACGACCTCGCGGTGAAGGTGGCCGCGGTCGAGTGAGGTCCACCGGGAGCGGTTCGGTGCAGGTCGAACGGGGGGCGCCCGTCCCTTCGCCGTCGTGGTCCGGGCCCGTCGCGAACCGTGTATTGCCTGTGCGCCACCGTTTTCCCGGAAACGCGGGTCATCGGAATGAAATGCGACATCCGCGCGACAGGTGCCCCGCTTTCCCGGGGGGTATTCGGGACGATGTCGAGCCCGTCGGGAATTCCGTACGAGAGCGGGCATCACACGTACGGAACCGCTCGTACGTGTGACGGCGTTCGGCCGAAACGCGTGTCGTGATCTTGTGACACAAGCGTGACCGCCGCAGGACAGTGACCCTCTGCCACACGCCGCCCGGCGAGAAGCGCGGGCCCCCTCGTCGGGCCCGGGCTTCCGCGGGCGCGGGGCGCCGCCTAACGTGGCCGTCATGGCACCCATTCCCACTCCGCCACCGGAGCCCCAGGACAGTCCGGACACCTACGTCGGCCTCGAGGCGAGCAGCGCCGAGCGCCGCGCCCGGGAGCACGGCTGGTCCGCGGTCCGGTCGCTGCCGCCGGGCGCGATCATCACCATGGAGTACCGCGTGGGCCGGCTGAACTTCGAGGTCAGGGACGGCCGTGTGACGCGCTGCTGGAAGGGCTGAGGCGGCGACGGACCACAGGCGGACCATGAACGGGCGAAGGCCCGGCTCCCGAGGGGAGCCGGGCCTTCGCCCGTGCGGGGTGTGGTGGTGCGTACCGGCCCCGCTGTCTCGTGTCAGCCGCCGGCGACCGGGCGTGCCGTCGTGCCCCGTGGCATCCGGTCGGAGTGCGGTGGCCGGCGGCTGCCGACCGGGGTGACCGGGATGCGTTCGGCACGTGTGGTGTGCGGGCCCGACGCCAGGTGCAGCGGCGGCCGGGCGGACCGGGCCGCGATGGACCTGTCGCGGGCCGTGGTGGGCTCCTGGGCGGGTGCCCGCAGCGAGGTGGCGCCCACCGGTGCCGCGGTCCGTGCGCCGGCCGGAGCGCCACGTGTCCGCCAGGCGTCCCGCGCCGCGAAGATCCAGGCCTCCGCACGGGCGATGAGCGGCTCGAACCAGGGCAGCGCCAGCAGGATCAGCAGACCGGCGGCCCAGCCCAGCACGACGTCGCTCAGCCAGTGCGTGCCCAGGTAGACGGTGGTCAGGCCCACGCCGAGCGAGGTCACGGCGGACAGGGCGGACAGCCAGCGCCGGGCTCTCGGCGTGGAGGCCAGATAGGCGAGGATGCCCCAGGTCACGACGGCGTTGGCGGTGTGGCCCGAAGGAAATATGTCGCCGCCGAGACCCATCTCGTTCGAGCCGATCGTGGTCGCGTAGTGCGGCCCGAGGCGGCCCATGCCGATCTTGGCGGCGCCGACGGTGATGTTCAGCAGCAGCAGCGACACGCCCAGCGCGAGCAGCGGGCGCAGGGTGTGCTGCCGCCAGGAGCGCCAGCCCAGCCAGGCCGCCACCATCACCGCGGTGGGGCCGCGCTGCCCGAGGACCACGTAGTAGTCCAGGAACGCGTGGATCTCCGGCCACTGCTGGTACGGGCGGAAGAACATGACCTGCCAGTCGAGGCGGACCAGCCACGAGGTGATGACCACGGCCCACACGATGGCCGCGTAGAAGGCCAGGGTGGCGGAGAAGAGCACCACCCTGTGCCGGCTCATCACCGGCACATCGATGTGGGCCGGTCGTTCCGGCTCACGGTCCAGCCGCTCGAAGACCCGCTCCAGACGGGTCAGCAATCGTTCGGTACGCACTCAATCGACGTTACAGCGAGTGAGCTCTCATCCGGTGCGAATCCCTCGCTTTGTGATGACGATGTGATGTGGGATTGCTCTCAGGAGAGGTTTATTTTCATGGAATCCGTAATCGGCGAGGCGTGCTGCCTTCAATTCCACTGATCATTCCCTGTCCTGGTTTTATGGTCCTTTTGGGATTCGTTCACCGACTGCTGGCGTGGACTTCTCCGCCCGCTCACGGACCGTTGGCCACGGTGACCCGGGTCGTCAGGGCGGACCGGAGCCATTGAGCCAGAACGCACCGTAGAGCGCGGACGCCACCGCGACCGCCCCGAGGATCGGGGCCGACCTGGCCGTACGCAGCGCGGCCAGGGCCCTGGCCAGTGGCAGCAGCAGGGAGAAGGCGGGCATCAGCAGGCGCGGTTTCGAGCCGAAGTAGCTGGACGCGCACAGGGCGAGCGCGACCACGACCCCCGTGTACACCAGCAGCGGCAGCGGCTGCCCCTGCCGGACACCCACCACGTACAGCCAGAGCACCAGCCCGACCCCGACGACCAGGCCCACCCCGGCGAGAGCCGACGGGAACGACGTGAACTTGTCGGCGACGAACCGGGCGAAGGCGTACCCCCCGTCGAAACCGTTGCGCCAGCCCGCCTGCACGTCCAGGTAGCCGAGCGGGCCCCCGCCCGTGCGGTGGCCCACCCACAGCACGTACCCGGCGGCGCCGGCCGGCGCGAGCAGCATGCCGAGGGCGCGCCGCCACACGGGGGCGCCGCTCGGTCGCGGCACACTCCTCGGCTCCGGCGCGCTCCGGTCCCGTACGGGCGCGCTCCGGTTCCCTGCGAACGAGGGGGCGAGCGCCGCCACCCACACCGCCGCGACCACCGCGAGACCCACCGGGCGCGTCAGCCCGGCGAGCGCGGCGAACGTTCCCGCGGTGACCCATCGGCCGGTCAGGACCGCGTACAGCGCCCACGCGGCGAGCGCGGTGAACAGCGACTCGGTGTACGCCATCGACTGGACGACCCCGACCGGCAGCACGGCCCACACCAGCACCGCGCACACTCCCACCCGAGGGCCGTACACGTGGTCCGCCACGGCGAAGATCCCCCAGGCCGCGGCCAGCGAGGCCAGCGTGCTCACGACGAGGCCCGCGTCCGCGTACGACAGCGGGGTCACCGCCGACACGGCGCGCTCCAGCCAGGGCAGCAGCGGGAAGAAGGCCAGGTTCGAGTGGACGTCGCCGTTCGGCAGGCGGACCTCGTAGCCGTAGCCCAGGTCGGCGACCCTGACGTACCAGAGCGAGTCCCAGCGGGCCGTCAGCAGGGTGTGCGCGCTCTTGTCGCGCGCCGCGCTCCACACGGCGAGGGCGACGAGGCCCAGGGCGCGCACGGCGGCGTACCCGAGGAGCGCGGGGGCGGCCCTTGCGAGGAGGAGCGGCGCCGGGCGCGTAGCAAGATCGGTCACGCGCTCGATTATCGAGGTCGCCCGGAACCGGGGGGTCTTTTCGCACGTGGTGGACCGTGACGGGGGAGGGGAAGGTGGCGCATACCACACGCCGCTGAACGCTCCATGAGAGGTCCACCACGCGCCACTGGCGAGATCTCACGTACGCTAGCGGCTCACTCGCCTTCGTTGCGTGGACTCGGGACACCGCTCCTCCCGGGTCGTAGCCGCCGGGGAGTCCCCACCCCGCGGTCCCGCCGAAGGCGAGGGATCATCTGGGAGGTACGTACATGTCCGGGACGACCACGGCCGCTGCGCGGTGCCGTCGGGCGGCCGGGGACGGTGCCAACCGCTGGGTCGTCCTCGTCGTCCTCTGCACCAGCCTGCTGCTCGTCGCTGTCGACGCCACCGTGCTGCACGTCGCGGTGCCGGCCGTCACGGAGGACCTCAAGCCCAGCGGTGTCGAGCTGCTCTGGATCGTCGACGTCTACCCGCTGGTCTGTGCCTCGCTGCTGATCCTCTTCGGCACGCTGGGCGACCGGATCGGCCGCAGACGGGTCCTGCTCCTCGGTTACGGCCTCTTCGGTGTCGCCTCGGGCGTGGCGGCCCTCGCCGAGAACGCCCCGATGCTGATCGCGGCCCGCGCGCTGCTCGGTGTCGGCGGCGCCATGATCATGCCAGCGACCCTGTCGATCCTCAGGCAGGTGTTCCCCGACCGGCGCGAGCGGGCGCTGGCGATCGGCATCTGGACCGGGGTGGCGGCGGTCGGCGCCGCCGTCGGACCCCTGCTCGGCGGCTTCCTGCTGGAGCACTTCTGGTGGGGCGCGGTCTTCCTCGTCAACATCCCGCTGATGCTCGTCAGCCTGCCGGTCGGGCGTCTCCTGCTGCCCGAGTCGACCGGCGACCGCGACGGACCCTGGGACGTGGTGGGCGCGCTGATGGCCGCCGCCGGTCTCTTCGGCGTCGTCCTCGGCGTGAAGCGGCTCGGCAGCGGGGACAGCCCGTTCGACCTGGCCACGCTGCTTCCCCTGGTGCTCGGCGCCGGGCTGCTGCCCGCGTTCGTACGGCGGCAGCGGCGGCGCGCGCACCCCCTGGTGGACCTGGGGATGTTCGCGCGCCCCGCGTTCAGCACGTCCGTCGGCTGCATCGTGCTCGCCATGCTGGCGCTGGTGGGCCTGGAGCTGATCGCGGCGCAGTACCTGCAACTCGTGCTGGGACTGTCCCCGCTGGAGACGGGCCTCAGACTGCTGCCGCTCACGATCGCGGCCATGGCGGCCGGGCTGGTCGGGTCGCACATGCTGCGCCGCTTCGGGCCCCGGCGCATGGTCTCCGCGGGCTTCGGCCTCACGGCGGGCTCGGTCGTCCTGCTGACCGTGATGGGCGACCATGACAACCCCGTGCTGCTGCTCGTCGGCTTCATCCTGCTCGGGTTCGGCCTGGAGACGACGCTCTTCGGGGCGTACGAGTCGATGCTCAGCGAGGCGCCCCAGGCCCAGGCGGGTGGGGCCGCGGCCATCGGTGAGACGTCGTACCAGCTCGGCGCGGGCATCGGGATCGCCCTGCTCGGCAGCGTGATGAACGCGGCGTACACGCCCGGACTCTCCGGCGTGCCCGGGGTCCCGGAGTCGGCCTCGGCGGCCGCCGGGCACTCGCTGGGCGAGGCGTACGAGGTCGCCGGACGGCTTGGCGGTTCGTCGGGCGAGGCGCTGCGGGCCGCCGCGCGGGACTCCTTCGTGCACGGGCTGCATGTGACGTTGCTGGTCAGCGCGGTGCTGTTGCTGCTGGGAGCGGTCATGGCGCTGCGCCTGCCCCGGACCATGGAGTGCGGTGAGCCCGCGGCGGGCTCGGCGGATGTCGCTCCGGTGCCCTCTCCTCGGACGGCGAACGAGAAGGTGCGGGCCGAGTCGTCCGTGAGTTGAGGCGGGCGGCGCGTCAGCCCGGGGCCGGGTCGTCGGCCGAGGAGGATTCGGCACCGCCGAACTGCGTCGTCGTGGCTGATCGCCGTTGCGGCGGACACACGATGTGGGCAGCCTGAACAGCGCTCGCCGGTCGATGTGTACGGGTGCGCCGGGCCTGCCGGACGAGCCACTGCGAATCCCGAAACGATCACCGTGACCGGCAGGTGCCTGGACTCGCGGGACACCGCGTCGTAACGTCGGTCCCGACCTTGACTAGCACCGCTAGTTTTACCGAGCCGGAGGCCGCCCGTCATGTCCGCTTCCTCTTCCCCGAAGCCGCCGCCCTTCGACCCCGCCGATCCGCTGGGCATCGACGATTTTCTGGACGCGGAGGACCTCGCCATCCGTGACACCGTGCGCGGCTGGGCCGCGCGGCGGGTGCTGCCCGAGGTCGCCGAGTGGTACGAGAAGGGCGAGCTGCCCGCGATCCGCGAGCTGGCACGGGAACTGGGGGAGATCGGCGCCCTGGGGATGTCCCTCAGCGGGTACGGGTGCGCCGGGGCCAGCGCCGTGCAGTACGGGCTCGCGTGTCTGGAGCTGGAGGCGGCCGACTCGGGGATCCGGTCCCTGGTCTCCGTGCAGGGCTCCCTCGCCATGTACGCGATCCACCGGTTCGGCAGCGAGGAGCAGAAGCGGACGTGGCTGCCGCGCATGGCCTCCGGTGAGGTGATCGGGTGCTTCGGGCTGACCGAGCCCGATCACGGGTCCGACCCCGCGTCGATGCGGACGTACGCGAAGCGCGACGGCGGGGACTGGGTGCTGAGCGGCCGGAAGATGTGGATCACCAACGGGTCCGTCGCCGGGGTGGCCGTCGTCTGGGCGCAGACCGAGGAGGGGATCCGCGGGTTCGTCGTGCCGACGGACCGTCCCGGGTTCTCGGCGCCCGAGATCAAGCACAAGTGGTCCCTGCGGGCGTCCGTCACCAGTGAGCTGGTCATGGACGACGTGCGGCTGCCCGCCGATGCCGTACTGCCGGAGGTCGTCGGACTCAAGGGGCCGCTCAGCTGTCTGTCCCACGCCCGGTACGGGATCGTGTGGGGTGCGATGGGGGCGGCGCGGGCCTGTTTCGAGGCCGCGGTGGAGTACGCGAGGACGCGGGAGCAGTTCGGGAAGCCGATCGGTGGGTTCCAGCTCACCCAGGCGAAGCTCGCCGACATGGCGGTCGAGCTGCACAAGGGGATCCTGCTCGCCCATCATCTGGGGCGGCGGATGGACGCGGGACGGCTCCGTCCCGAGCAGGTCAGCTTCGGCAAGCTGAACAACGTGCGCGAGGCGATCGAGATCTGCCGTACCGCCCGCACGATCCTCGGCGCCAACGGGATCTCCCTCGAGTATCCCGTCATGCGGCACGCCACCAACCTGGAGTCCGTGCTCACCTACGAGGGCACCGTCGAGATGCACCAGCTGGTGCTGGGCAAGGCGCTCACCGGCCTGGACGCGTTCCGGTGATCCCCTCACCGGGCTGCGGGTCAGGGGCAGGTGAGCCGCCTTGCCTCAGCTCTGGTTGAAGAAGCCGCCCGCCTGACGGCCCACGGGCTCGCCGCTGACGATCTCCGTGTCGGCCGGGGTCAGCAGGAACACCCGGTTCGAGACCCGCTCGATCGAACCGCGCAGACCGAAGATCAGGCCGGCCGCGAAGTCGACGACACGCTTGGCGTCGGTGGACTCCATGTTCGTGAGGTTCATGATGACCGGGACCCCGTCCCGGAAGAGCTCGCCGATGTTGCGGGCGTCCCGGAAGCTGTCCGGGGTGACCGTGCCGATCCGGCGGCCCTTCTCCTGGGCGGACTCGGACGCGACCTTCACGCGCGGGTCGGTGACCCAGGCATCGCCGGTCTCCTGCCCCTCGGCGTAGTCGTCGTCGTAGTAACGCTCGTCATCGTTGTCGTCGACGAGGCCAAGCCAGGCACTCGCCTTGCGCACCGATCCCATGGACGCCTCCTCTCACAGCGGTCATTCTTGCTTTCCGCACCCCTATCGTCGTCCATGATGCGGATGGCGCGCCAAGTGGTTAGACGCCTCTCGGGGGTTTCGTGACGGTACTGGCACAGAACCCGTTCGTCGAGAGCCCGTGTGCCCCAAGGGCTTCGCTGTACACGGCTGCTGACTGTGAGTGAAATAATATTTGTTTCGGCGCATGGGTGACGAGCAGCGCGTACGGGTGAACGCCGTGGTCGGTACCATGCGGCGACTGAACGGCACACAAGACACGGGGGAGTGTCGTGTTCGGAATCGTCAGGCCCTGCCGCCATCGGCTCAGCGAGGGGCTACGGACCCAGTGGATGGCACATCTGTGCGGGCTCTGTCTCGCGCTGCGCAAGGACCACGGGCAGTTCGCCCGGGTCGTCACCAACTACGACGGGCTCCTCATCTCCGTTCTGACGGAGGCTCAGGCGCTCAGCGACCGGTCGGCCGGCGGGCGGCGGACCGCCGGGCCCTGTCCGCTGCGCGGGATGCGCACCGCCTCGGTCGCCCAGGGTGAGGGGGCACGGCTCGCCGCCGCCGTCTCGCTGGTGCTCGCCTCGGCCAAGGTCCGCGACCACATGGCCGACGGGGACGGCCTGTTGGCGCGCAGGCCGGTGGCGCTCGCCGCGCGCCGGGTGGCCGACGGCTGGGGCCGGGCGGGCGCGCGGACGGGATCCGACGTCGGGTTCGACACGGCGGTGCTCGTCGACGCCGTGGACCGGCAGGTCGGGATCGAGACGCTCGCCGGGCCGGGGACACCGCTCCTGACGGTCACAGAACCCACCGAGACCGCGACCGCGGCGGCCTTCGCGCACACCGCCGTCCTGGCCGGGCGGCCCGGCAACGCCGAACCCCTCGCGGAGGCCGGCCGGCTCTTCGGGCGGCTCGCGCATCTGCTGGACGCCGTGGAGGACAGGGAAGCCGACGCGGCCTCGGGTGCGTGGAACCCGCTCACGGCGACCGGCACGCCCCTCGCCGAGGCCCGGCGGCTCGCCGACGACGCGCTGCACGGGATACGGCTCGCGCTGCGCGAGGCCGAGTTCACGGACGCCCGGCTGGCGCACGTGCTGCTCGTGCACGAACTGCGGAACTCGGTGGACCGGGCGTTCGGCACGGCCTCGTGCGGACACGGCGCGCGGGCCGCGGCCCAGCCGGCCGGCGCGGAGCCCGAGGCGTCCATGCCTCCACCGGGCAACCCGTTCGCACCGTCCGGTCCCGGCGGCCCGCCGCTGCCGCCGGAGCCGCCGCGCGGCAACCGTCGCGGGCTCGTGGCCGGCTGCCTGGTGTGGGCGGGACTCGCCTGCACCTGCCAGATGTGCTGCGGCGAGTACGACAGCCCGTGGACGGGGGAACGCAAGGAAGGCCTCTGTCACCGGTGCGACTGCGACAACTGTTCCGACTGCTGCGATTGCTGTGACTGTTGCGGCAATTGCTGCGACGGCTGCGATTGCTGCGACTGCGGGTGCGACTGCTGAGAGGCGAGGGCGCCCGAAGGAAGAGTGAAAGGGAGAGCGAGGGGAGGGGCGTGCGTGTGTGAAGGCGTGCGTCCGGGCGTCGGGAAGAACTGAGGGACGCTGGGAGGTCCCGCCGAGAGCGGGACCGCAGGGGGTCGGCTCAACAGGACGAGGACCACACTCGACCGAAGTCGATGTGGGAGCGCGTGACCAGCCACTGCTGCGGATGCATGGGCACAAGTGGAACAGGCATCCGATTCCGCGTCAACCGGCCCGAGATGGACCGCTCACATCATGGACAGCCTTGACAGTGAGCGGAAAGCCCCCCGTACTCTCCAGGGACGGCTTTGCTGAGGGGCTGGGCCGTGCGGCGTCACGACATTCACGTGACGCCTCCGCGTGAAGGCACACCGTGTTCGGCTCGACGCCACTCGGAGCCCTCGCATGCCCTCCTCCCGCACCGTCATTCCCTCCGTGCCCGGACCGCGGAAACCGGCGCCCTCGCTCGTCATCGTCGGCGCCGGGCCGCGGGGGACCGGCGTCCTGGAGCGGATCGCCGCCAACGCCCCCGAGCTCTACGCCGGTTCCGAACTCGACGTGCACCTCGTGGACCCGTATCCGCCGGGCGGCGGCCGCATCTGGCGGCTGGCCCAGCCGCCGCTGCTGTGGATGAACTCCGAGGCCCAGGACGTCACCATGTTCACCGACGACACGGTGGACATGGCCGGACCGGTACGCCCGGGACCCACCCTGCACGAGTGGGCGGCCGTGGACGGGCGCACCTTCGCCGACCGGCAGCTCCAGGGCGCGTACCTGGCCTGGGTGTACGAACAGACGGTCGCCGCCCTGCCGCCGGGCATCCGCGTCCACCGCCACACCCGGCGCGCCCTGCGGGTGACCGGACCGCGCGAGGGGCACCAGCAGGTGTGGCTGGAGGGCCGGCCCAGGCCGCTGTCCGCCGACCTCGTGGTGCTCACGCTGGGCCACCTCGACGCCGAACTCGACGACGAGCAGCGCGCGCTGGCCGCGTACGCCCGGGAGCACGGCCTGGTCCACCTGCCGCCCGACTTCACCGCCGACAGCGACCTGTCGGCGCTGTCGCCCGGTGAACCCGTCCTGGTGCGCGGTTTCGGGCTCGCCTTCGTCGACCTGATGGTGCTGCTGACCGAGGGCCGGGGCGGGCGCTACGAGGACGACGGCCGGGGGGACCTGACGTACGTGCCGTCGGGGCGGGAGCCGGTCCTGTACGTGGGCTCCCGGCGCGGCGTGCCGTACCACTCCAAGATCGGCTACGACTGGGAGGGCGAACGGCCCCCGCTGCCACGGTTCTTCGGGCCCGCCGAGGTGGACGCGCTGCTCTCGCGCCCCGCCGGGTTCGACTTCCGGCGGGACGTGTGGCCGCTGGTGGAGAAAGAACTGGGGTTCGCGCACTACCACCGGCTGTTCACCGCGCATCCCGAGCGGACGACCGTGGCGTGGTCCGACTTCGAGGAGAAGTACGCGGCCGCCGCGAGCGGTGCCGAGGTGGGGGCGCTCGTCGCGTCCGCCGTGCCCGACCCGGCCGACCGGCTCGACCTCACCGCGCTCGACCGTCCTCTGGAGGGGCTGCGCTGCGGATCGTACGACGAGCTCCAGGACGAGCTGAGGACGTACATCCGTGACGACCTGACCCGCCGCCACAACCCGCTGCGCAGCCAGGACCAGGCCGTCTTCCTGGCGCTGCTGTCCGTCTACGGGCAGCTGGTGCGGCTCGGGGACATCGGCTCCTGGTGGCACGGGTTCTTCAGCTACCTCGCCTCCGGTCCGCCCGGGCCCCGGCTGCGGCAGATGCTCGCGCTGTCCCGGGCCGGAGTGCTGCGCTTCCTCGGCGCGGAGATGACCGTCACCGCCGAGGACGGGGTGTTCCGGGCGCGCGGTGCCACCGTGCGCGGGGCCGCCGTCCAGGCCCGGGCCCTCGTCGAGGCGCGGTTGCCGCATCCCACGGTCGAGCGCACCCGGGACACGCTGCTGCGCGAGTTGTACGCCGACGGGGCCGCCGCCACCGCCGAGGGACTGCTCGCCGTGGACCCCGCCGACGGACGGGTGCTCGACCGCTCCGGCACCCCACACCCACGGCGCTTCGCGCTCGGCCCGCACACCGACGCCCGGGGCTCGGGCGCGTTCACCCGGCCGCGCACGGGCGGGCCCGCGTTCCGCCAGAACGACGCGACGGCACGGGCCGCGCTCGCCTTCCTGAGCGCACTGCCCTGCCGCGCCGCCGCGTGATTCCCGCGAAGGGTTCCGCTCTCCGAACGGATCGACACGGATCGGCACGGGTCGACACGGGGCGACCCGGATCGGCGTGGATCGGCGTGGATCGGTGCGGATCGACTCCGGGGCGCGGTGTACGCCACCGGCGCGTGCGGGGAGCCCGCACGACTCGCTGAGCGCGGCGCGCCGGACTTCGCGACGCTCGACGACTCGTGAGTGCGCCCGGCCGGACGGGTGGCCGGCTCGGGGTGCCGCCGTAACGCCCGGTGCGAGAAGGAGACGTACCCGCCGATGCGCAGGTGGAACTGATGCACGGCCAAGCATCTCCACAGAATCCTCACATGAAGGTTGAGAGATCGAGTACCGCTGGTAACAGGCGGAGTTGAGTGCCCGTGCGACCGAAAGGCCCTCTTGCGTCGCTCGGTCGCGCAGCCGAATACTCCCCCCAGCGCCTTGTCAGGGGCACAACGTGTTCGGAAACCGGACGCTCCCTCTGGCCCGCGCCTCACGGGCCCCAACCCCACAGCGGGCCCCCGACTTCCCCCAGGAGGGAACGAACAGTGAGGATCACGCGCACCACCCCCCGCAGCAGCATCGCGAGACGCACCCGGCTGATCGCCGTCACCACCGGGCTCGTCGCCGCGGCTGCCGTCACTGTCCCCACCGCGCAAGCGAGCGACGCGCAGACCTTCAGCACCGCCCAGCTCAAGAGCGCCAGCTCCTCCATCCTCGACGCCGACGTACCGGGCACGGCCTGGGCGATAGACCCGAAGACCGACAAGATCCTCCTCACGGTCGACAGCACCGTCTCCCAGGCGGAGCTCGCGAAGATCCAGGAGGCGGCGGGCAGCAACGCCGGCGCCCTGACGGTCAAGCGCACCCCGGGCAAGATGAACAAGCTGATCAAGGGCGGCGACGCCATCTATGCGAGTAGCTGGCGCTGCTCCCTCGGCTTCAACGTGAAGAACAGCAGCGGAGCCGACTACTTCGTGACCGCCGGTCACTGCACCGACGGCGCCGGCACCTGGTGGTCGAACTCGGGGCACACCACGACGCTCGGGACCACCTCGGGTTCCAGCTTCCCGACGAACGACTACGGCATCGTCCGGTACACCAACACGTCCGTCACCAAGTCCGGCACCGCGGGCAGTGTGGACATCACCCGTGCGGCCACCCCGGCCGTGAACACCAGCGTCATCCGCACCGGCTCCACCACCGGTACCCACACCGGGCGGGTCACCGCGCTCAACGCGACCGTCAACTACGGCGGCGGTGACATCGTCTACGGCATGATCCAGACCACGGTCTGCGCCGAGCCCGGCGACTCCGGCGGTCCGCTCTACGGCAGCAACGGCACCGCCTACGGTCTGACCTCCGGCGGCAGCGGCGACTGCACCTCCGGCGGCACCACGTTCTTCCAGCCGGTCACCGAGGCCCTGAGCGCCTACGGGGTCAGCGTCTTCTGACCGGTGTGCGGGCCGGAGTCGCTCCGGCGTCCGTACGACCGAACCTGCGTCCGGCAGCAGGCAGGCCCCCGCACGGCAAGTGCCGTGCGGGGGCTCCCCCTTGTCCGCTCGGCGGAGTTACCGTCAAAGGGCATGCGAGGTGCGCGCACGTACTCCGAAGCGCTCCTGGGCACAGGCACTCCGGCGCGCGCGTACTCCGCTCACACTCCGACTGCGGACCTTGGGGGCCGACATGGTCGAGGAGCTGGTTCTCGCGGGGGCGTCCCTCGCGTCCGTCGGCGCGGTGTACGTGATGTCGGCCGCCCGGGTGGTGAAGCAGTACGAACGAGGGGTGGTGTTCCGGCTCGGGCGGCTGCGCGAGCAGGTACGGGGCCCCGGATTCACGATGGTCGTCCCCTTCGTCGACCGGCTGTAGAAGGTCAACATGCAGATCGTGACGATGCCGGTGCCCGCCCAGGAGGGGATCACGCGGGACAACGTGACCGTGCGGGTGGACGCCGTCGTCTACTTCAGGGTGACCTCGCCGGCCGAGGCGGTCGTCCGCGTCGAGGACTACCGGTTCGCGGTCTCACAGATGGCGCAGACCTCGCTCAGGTCCATCATCGGCAAGAGCGAGCTGGACGATCTGCTCTCCAACCGCGAGAAGCTCAACCAGGGGCTGGAGCTGATGATCGACAGCCCGGCCGTGGAGTGGGGCGTCACCATCGACCGCGTCGAGATCAAGGACGTCTCGCTGCCCGAGACCATGAAGCGGTCCATGGCCCGGCAGGCCGAGGCCGACCGTGAGCGAAGGGCCCGGGTCATCAACGCCGACGCCGAGTTGCAGGCGTCCAAGAAGCTCGCGGAGGCGGCCCAGCAGATGGAGGACACCCCCTCCGCGCTCCAACTGAGGCTGCTCCAGACCGTGGTGGCGGTCGCGGCGGAGAAGAACTCCACGCTCGTCCTGCCCTTCCCGGTGGAGCTGCTGCGGTTCCTGGAGCGGGCCCAGGGGCCGGACCCGGCGCAGCAGCGGCCCGTGCGGCGGGCGCCGCGGGAGGCGCCTCAGGGGGTGCCGCAGGAGGATCCTCGGACGGGCCCGGCGGACGGTCTGGCCGAGGGGTCGGTTGGCGGAATGCCAGACGGTCTGGCAGAGGGACCGGCACGCAGGCTGGCAGACGGGCTGGCAGACGGGCTGGCGGGAGGGTCGGCAAAGGGTTCTGAGGTCCGCGAGCAACCGGTGCGGAAGCAACCGCCGCCCCTTGAGCTCCGACTGGATCGGGAGTCCGACGGGTTGAAATCCGGACAGGAGTAGACCTTGCCGACCGCACAGGGATAACCCTCGATTTCCGCGTTTGCAGTGGGGACCTACCTGGCGTGGCCATGGCAGGTTTACGCGCGTCAAGCTGCGAGGAGCGCGGGTGAGTTGAACCGCGCTCGTCCTGAAGTCGACCTTGTGTGCCCCCTGGGGGCCTGGGAATAGTGGTCGTCGTCCGTTGGCATGGACGCGCCTTTTTCGGGCAGCAGACCCGTGCCCACCTTCCGGTTCCGGGGTCCCCACAACTTCCGGAAACCGAACCCCCCACAGGAGGACGTGAGTTGAAGCACCGACGCATACCCAAGCGGCGTGCCGCTGTGGCAGGTGCGGGTATCGCCGCACTGGTCGCCGCGGGAGTCACCTTCCAGACTGCGAACGCGAGCGAGACCGCGAACACCCCCGACCTCAAGACCCTCTCGGTCGGCGCGGCCGGAAACCTCGCCACGACGCTGGTCAAGGACCTCGGCGGTGACGCGGCGGGAACGTATTACGACGCGAAGGCCAAGAACCTCGTGGTGAACGTGCTCGACAAGACGGCGGCCCAGGCCGTCGAGTCGGCCGGAGCCAAGGCGCGCGTCGTCGAGAACTCCCTCGCCGAGCTGAAGGGCGCCCGTACGACGCTCAAGAAGGACGCCACCATCCCCGGCACGTCGTGGGCGACCGACCCGAAGACCAACAGAGTCGTCGTCACCGCGGACCGCACGGTGTCCAAGGCCGAGTGGGCCAAGCTCACCAAGGTGGTGGACAGTCTCGGCGCGAAGGCCGAACTGCAGCGCACCAAGGGGGAGTTCAAGCCCTTCATCGCCGGCGGTGACGCCATCACCGGCGGCGGCAGCCGCTGCTCCCTCGGCTTCAACGTGGTCAAGGGCGGGGAGCCGTTCTTCCTGACCGCGGGCCACTGCACCGAGGCGATCTCCACCTGGTCGGACTCCAGCGGCAAGGAGATCGGCACCAACGCCGACTCCAGCTTCCCCGACAACGACTACGGCCTGGTCAAGTACTCGGCCGACGTCGACCACCCGAGCGAGGTGAACCTCTACAACGGCTCCGCCCAGGAGATCACGGGTGCGGCCGAGGCCACCGTCGGTATGAAGGTCACGCGCAGCGGGTCGACGACCCAGGTGCACGACGGTTCGGTCACCGGGCTGGACGCCACCGTCAACTACGGCAGCGGTGACATCGTCAACGGCCTCATCCAGACCGACGTCTGCGCCGAGCCCGGGGACAGTGGTGGCTCGCTCTTCTCGGGCGACAAGGCCGTCGGTCTGACCTCCGGCGGCAGTGGTGACTGCACGTCCGGTGGTGAGACGTTCTTCCAGCCGGTCACGGAGGCGCTCTCCGCGACCGGTACCGAGATCGGCTGACGCCTTTCGCGTCGCTTCTGCGTCGCTTCCGCGTCGCTTCGGACCCGCAGGCTGTTTGGTGCCTGCGGGTCCGAGTGCGTTTGGGGGGTGCGGGGTTGTTTTCGCCCCCGCCGCCCCTAAGGGGCTCCGCCCCTTCGACCCCGTTCGGGGGCCAGCCCCCGGACCCCCGCTCCTCAAACTCCCCCAGCTACCGCTGGGAGGTGCCCCCAAGGGGCTGAATCGTGCGGGTAGGGCCAGGCCGGCTGAAGGGCAGGGGCTGGGAGGGAGGTGGTGTCCGGTATCGGGCGGCGGTCGTCGGTGTGGACGTGGGGCCGGTGTAATTCGCTTGCCCTGGCCGCGGGGCAGCAGCGCTGCACTGTGGCCAGAGACCACGAGTCGTGGTGCCGGTATTCCGAGGAGGCAGCAGCAGCGATGGAGATCCGTCCCGCGACCGACGAGGAACTCGACGTCTTCGTCGATACAATGCATGCCGCGTTCGGGCTCTTCCCGGAAACCCCGGTCGAGGGTGGCGGGCTCTGGTGGTCGGCGCTCGAGACGGACCGCTGCCTGCTCGCCCTGACGGTGGACGGGCGACCCGTCGGTACCGCGGCCACGTACCCCTTCGAACTGACCCTGCCCGGTGAGACCCTCGTCCCGGCCGCCGGGGTGACCGGCGTCGGCGTCCTGCCCTCGCACCGGCGCCAGGGCGTGCTCAGCGCGATGATGCGGCATCAGCTCGCCGAGTCACGGGCCCGCGGCGAGTTCCTCTCCGTGCTGCTGGCCTCCGAGGCCTTGATCTACGGCAGGTTCGGCTACGGACCGGCGACCTACACGGCGCGGCTGACGGTGCAGCGCCACCGGGCTGCCCTCGCCGTTCCCCGGGCGCGCGGAGTGGCCGACGCACCAGCGACCGGCTCGGACAACGGCTCGGAGAGCGGCTCGGTCGAGGTGCTGCGGCGTAGCGAGTGCGGCGAGATTCTCGAAGAGGTCTACGACCGGTATCGCCGCGCCCAGCCCGGCGCGCTGTCCAGGCCGCACCGCTGGTGGGCCTTGCGCGCGGGGCAGCCCCCGATCTCGCCTGCGCCGCGCTACGTCGCTGTCCACCGGGACGCCGACGGCGCCCCGGACGGGTACGCCAGCTACTCGATCGAGTCCGGCACCCTGACGGTCGACGAGACCATCGCCACCGACAAAGACAGCGCCACCATCAGCGACAGCAAGGGAGACCACTCACCGTGACAGATGTCAGAGTCACCTACGACAAGACCGTCAACGCAGCGTACGTATACCTCACCGAACCGCAGGCCCGCGTGAAGTCCGCGCGCATGTATCCCTGCGATCCAGTGGACGTCGACGGCATGATCAACCTCGACTTCGACGAGCAGGGCCGCCTCATCGGCCTCGAGGTGTTGGCGG
The DNA here is from genome assembly GCF_040704615.1 of Streptomyces sp. NPDC046862. Taxonomy (NCBI): domain Bacteria; kingdom Bacillati; phylum Actinomycetota; class Actinomycetes; order Kitasatosporales; family Streptomycetaceae; genus Streptomyces; species Streptomyces sp. NPDC046862. Next base: position 23,480 of record NZ_JBEYXP010000013.1, read on the forward strand.
CCAGTTCGAAACTGCCCGAGTACCTGCTCCAGTCCGCGGAGCGACTTGACACCGAAGGTGCATGACCAGCCGAGCACCACGCTCGCGGCGAACAGGTTGGAAAAGGCTCAATCAGACCACCGGACTCCACGAGTTCAACCTGAGTACCTGCTCCAGTCCGCGGAGCGACTTGACACCGAAGGTGCATGACCAGCCGAGCACCACGCTCGCGGCGAACAGGTTGGAAAAGGCTCACGGACTCCACGCTCCGAGGGGAGGGACAGGGGTGGGGGCGCAGAGGTCGCAGCTCAGGTGCGTTGTCCACCAGCATGACCACGTCATGTCTAGCTGGCGAGACAGGAGCCGGCCCTGTCCCGCGGTGGAATAGATAACTCTCCTTTGATGTCTGCGGCCAAATGGCTAGGCTTTCCCGGGTCGGGATGGGATGTCGCCTGGTGGGTGCGGTTGATGGGGCCGCACAGGGTATGCACGTGCAAGCAGGAGAGCAAGTCCCTGTTTCCCCTTGAAGCTACGATCGATTGGTTGGCGGACTTCTATGTCTCAGATGCATCACGCGAAGGGGCAGGACGACCATCATTCGCGTGTGGTTCGCGCCTCATCCGCACAGCGGAGAATGTATTTCTCCTCAATTGTGCGGCCAGCCAGTTCGGCTGATACCTGGGGAACCGCCCTCACAGTCGACGGGGATCTCGACATAAGCAGGCTTGAGCGCGCCCTACAAGTGCTGCGCGGCAGACACGAAACACTGCGCACCACATTCCTGGAACGCGACGGTGAAGTTCTCCAGGTGGTGCACGATGCGAACGGGGACGTTACCCAGTCTTCGTTGCTCGACATCGTAGAGGCCGAGGGGGACTCGCCCAGCAAGCGCTGCGACTGGGCGGAGGATGAGGCCGGAAGGCTGCTTGACATTTCCTTCGATATTTCATCAGGGCCACTCTGGAAAGCAAGCGCGATACGGGTGTCATCCCGACTACATCTGATAATCTTCGTGTTCCATCACATCATTATCGACGAGATTTCCGCACAGGTATTCGCCGAAGAACTACGCCTCGCTTACGCTGACGCAAACGCGCTTGCCGTCGCGACGCTGGCCGTTCAGTACGCGGATTTCTCCCTGGCGGAGAATGCCTCCGGGGTGGATCCTGCCGGCCTGGACTACTGGCGTGGCCAACTGGAGGGTATCCAGTCGCCCCAGCTGCCCGAGGACAGCAGGGAAGACTCGGGCGTGATCGTCGGGTCCCGGATCCCGGTCACTGTTCCAGGGAATATGGTAGCGGAATTCGAAGAATTCTGCAAGGATCGCTCGATCACTCCGTTCGTGGGCATGCTCGCAGCGTATTTCATTCTGTTGCACCGCTGGGCGGGATCGAGCGATATAGCAGTTGGCACGCCGGTACTCAGCCGACCGGACTCGGACTTCTTCAGAACGATCGGATTCTTCGCCAATACAGTGGTGCTGCGCTGCCCGATAGCACCGACACTGACCTTCGATCAGTTTCTCGACCACGTGAGTGAAACGGTTCTGGACGCGCTCGACTACCAAGACGTGCCGTTCGAAGCGGTCGTAGAGGACATTGCCCCCCACCGGGACGCCGATCGCAATCCCCTCTTCCAGGCCGCTATCGGCTATGGCACTCTAGACCCGAGCGATACCTGGGCACTTGACGGCCTCCAGGTGACGCCCATGCCAGACCCCATGGAGTTGTCGCGCATCGAGTTCGACCTGCGTCTGGACATACAACGGCTGGCACACGAAACCTCACTCACTATCGAATACAATCGTCAGCGGTTTTCCGAGGCGGCCATGCAGAGGTTTGCCGATACCTACGGAAAGCTGCTGCAGTCACTCAGTCGGGCACCCGATGTCCCGCTCGGGAACATCCCACTCCTCGACCAAGTCGCCCTGGACGAAACGCTGGTGCTCGGCGCGAGTGGTGATACGCAGGACGTCCGTGCCCCCGCGGAATGCACATCCGCATGGGACCTCTTCGAATTGACGGCCGCGACTGTTCCTGAACGGGAAGCAGTCGTTGCGGCTGGGGAGCGGCTCACCTTCGCCGAACTGGCCGGTCGGGCCCGGACGATGGCCACGGCATTGCGCGCACGCGGCGTACGGTCCGGCATCATGGTGGGGATCTGCCTGGCCAGGCGCAGCGATCTGATCGTCGCGATGCTCGCCACCTGGGGTGCGGGCGGTGCCTTTCTCCTGCTGGATCCGCAGCAGGACGAGGCCCGCCGCCAGCTCCTTGAGGAGGCCGGCATCGCCCTGGTCGTCTCGGACGAACGCTTCGCCGAGGTGGAGACGGTCTCAGCGGCCGCGCTCCTGGCGGACTCGGCGACGGCGGTTGGGGGCGATTCCACGCACGGGGTCGATGCCGCTCGTCGCCCGGCAACTGCTCCGGCCTGCATGCCTTTCACAGGAGGTTCCACGGGACAGCCTAAGGGCGTGGTCATCGATCAGGCGAGCCTCGTCGCTCTCGCCACCACCCAACTGGCGCCTATGTACGCACGGCTGCCCGAAGGGCGCCAAGTGAATGTCGGCGCGCTGAGTTCCGTGACGTTCGACGTGTTCATCAACCAGTGCCTCGGCATGATCGCCTTCGGGCACCGGCTGCTGTTGATCGACGAAGAGGAGAGGACGGATCCGGTCCGGCTCCTTGCCCGAGGGGCGGATCCTGAATCATCGATTGACGTGTTCAACTGCAACAGCAGCCAGATGGAGAGCTTGGTCGACGCTGGTCTCCTGACCCTTCCGTACCCGCCGAAGATGGTCATCATCGGTGGCGAGAGCGTGTCGCACCGGCTGTGGCGGCGTCTGCACGACCAGCCTGGACTCCTCTCGTTCAACACGTACGGCCTGACCGAGTGCACTGCCGATTCGGCCAGGGCAGAGATCGGCGAACACGCACACCAGGTGGCCGGGCGCGCGGTGGGCGCGGCTCAGATCTACATCGTCAACGACGAACTGCAGTTGCTGCCGCCCACGTTCGTCGGCGAAATCTGCATCGGTGGGCTCGGTGTGGCCCAGGGCTACGCTGGAGAGCCCGCGTACACGAGTGAACGGTTCATAGCCGACCCGTTCAGCCGTGTCCCCGGACAGCGAATGTACCTCACCGGCGACAAGGGCCGGCTGCGTCCTGATGGGCAGTTGGAGTTCTGGGGCCGTCTCGCCGACCAGGTGACGGTCCGAGGTTTGCGCGTCGAGCCGAGTGAGCTGGAGGCTCTGCTCGACAGCCATCCCGCCATCGCCCGCGCCGCCGTCATCGCGACCGACCCAGGCACGGACATGGCTCAACTGGTGGCGTATGTCGTGCCGGGCGACGGAGGCCGGGACTGGCTGACGTACTCCGCCGTACGGGAGTTCCTTCGTGGCAAGCTCCCCTCCGCACTGTTGCCCGACCGGGTAGAGGTCCTTGAAGAGTTCCCGGTCGCCTTCAACGGCAAGCTGGATCGCAGGGCACTGTCGGGAATCGAGTCGTCGGGCACCCTGCTGGAGGCCGGCCAGGGCACGACGTTGCTCGACATCTTCCGGGAACAGCGTCTGTGCGAGATCGTGGCTGAGGTGGTCGAAGCACCGCAGGCCGGCCCTGACGACAACTTCTGGGTACTCGGCGGAAATTCGCTGCTCGCCATGCAGGTCATCGGTCGAGTGCGCACCGCCATGGGCTGCGAGCTGAGCGTCCGAGCGATTTTTGAAGCCGATTCGCTCGGGGAGATGGCGTTTCAGCTGGTTGCCGTCGACGACAGCACAGAGAAAGGTGACGGCCGATGACCGCCACCGTGGAGAACTTGCTGCGCTGCCGTTCCCCTCATCCGGACCCTGACATGCGGCTGTTCTGTCTTCCGTGGGCCGGGGCCGGGGCGCTCGGATATAGCTCCTGGAAGTTGCCCACTGACATGGCTGCCGAAGTGTGGGCCGTCCAGCTCCCCGGACGCGAGGACCGGGCCGGGGAGCCTCCGCTGCCGTCCATCACCTCGATGGTCGACGCCCTGCGGGGTGTTGTGGAACCGCTGCTGGACCGACCGTTCGCGTTCTTCGGCCACAGCATGGGGGCTCTGCTGGCCTTCGAACTGGCCCGCGCGCTTCGAGACACGGGCGGACCGGCCCCTGCCCAGCTGTTCCTTTCCGGGATGCGTTCACCCGACCTCACACCCTGGCGCCCGGCCGCGAGCGTTCTGGGCGACGAGGCCCTGCTGCACCGGCTGAACGAGATCGCCGGTCCCTCGGTCTCAGCTGTGCGCGACCGCGATGTGCTGCTGTGGCTGGCTCCCGCGATGCGTGCCGACTTCGCGGCGTGCGAGAACTACCAGTACCGCGACGAACTGCCGTTGGACATACCGACCTGCCTGCTCGCCGCCGTCGACGACGCCGAGGTCCGGGTGGACGAGGTGTCCGCATGGCGGCGGCACTGCGGTGCCGCCGGCCCTGTACGCGTCTTCGAGGGAGGCCATCTCTACCTGCTCGACCAGGGGGCGGATGTGCTCTCCCTCATCGCCGAAGTACTCCAGGACTCCTCGGCTTCCCGGCCGACAACCTGAAGGCCCGAACGCCACCGTCGCACCTGTCCGAGCCGCCACCGAAGCCGTCGTTGCGGGCGTACCCAGGATCAGCCGCCGGTGCCCCCACCAGCTTGGACTACGAAAAGTCGCGCGTCGAAGTAGTGGTCATTCGGTGATGGCACCTCGGGTCCGTAGGGCACCCACGCCTCTCGGCCTTCGACGGTGGGAACAAGCGCCCGCCCGACCAGACAGACAATGGCCGCTCGTGGGACACGGCTGATGGAGCGCTCGATGTTTTCCAGGACCCGCTCCGCCACAGCTGGACTGAAGGGCTCGTAGAAGTAGAAAACTCCCACACCGTCCGGGATCTCGAACTCAGCGGCGTCCTGGTGACATACCTCGATGGCACTGCACTTCTTGGACTTGGAGTCGTACCGCTGCACATTTTGCGCGGCAATCTCGCAGAGATGCCCGGAGTACTCGACTCCGATGATCCTCTTGAATGGAAACTCCGAAGCGACCAGCAGTGCGCGACCTTTTCCGGAGCCGAAATCGATGAACGTCGCCTCCTCGTACTTGACTGGAAAGCGCGATATCACCTCCCTTATGGTCCCGGCAGGTGACGGGGAGTACCGGTAGTTGTGAAGCAGGTCGACCTCGTCGGCCTCGTCGATGTCCCAGGTCTCGGAGGGAGCGCTCGTTTCGACTCCGAATGCGGTGTCGAATTTTTCGGCCTGATCGACCTCGGCAACCTTGGCGTCGAAGGTTTCCTTTTCGTCCAGATAATCGAGGAAGTTCTGCCGCTTGTCGTAGGCCACTATACCCTCCTGAAAAGTCCAGATATTCACGTACTGCTGCTGCCGACGACATCGCGCAGGCGCTGGAGGTGCGTCAAGCCCGACATCACCTCGTCCGTCGAAAGCCCGAAGTCAACGAGACAGGCGATCTCGTCCACGCCGATCTCCGCGAGTCGCGCGACGACTTCCTTTGCTTTTTCGACCGCGCCGAGAAGGCCGATGTTGTCGAAGTAGTGCTCGAACGATCGCTCGACCAGAAAATCGACCTCGTCCTCTTCGAGGTTTTCGGGATCCTCCGAGCTGGAGCCGGGGTCCGAGGCCAGGATGAGATTGAGCGCGCTGCGCATGTAGGCCGACAGTGCCGGCCTGACCATCTCACGGACCGCCTCGTTGTCCTCACCCAGGAAGGTGTGCACCATGACCACGACGTGGCCCGTAAACGCACCCTGACTCGCCTCGGCCGCGGCCTTCCGGTACTCGGAGATCTTCTCCGCCAACAGCTCGGGGCTTTGGCCGAGCAGGTGAGTCAGCAGCCCAGCGCCTATACGGCCCGCGCTCCGGAAGGTCTCGGCGTCGCCGACGCTGGTGATCCAGACGGGCAATTCCTCCTGCACCGGCGGGGGAAAGGACCGCACCTTCGCCGGGTTTCCCATCCCGTCAGGGAGATCGACAGTCTCGCCGCGCCACAGGGCCCGTACTTGCTCGACCCGCTCGTACATCTCGGTCCGGCGGTCCGCGTAGGCCGACGGGTTCAGCACAAAGTCAGTGGCGTGCCACCCCGAGGCAAAGGACACACCGACGCGGCCGTGCGAGATGTTGTCCACCACCGACCATTCCTCGGCGACCCGCAACGGGTGATGGAGGGGTGCGACAACGCTACCTGCCCGAATTTTGATGCGTCTGGTGATCGCGGCAATCGCCGCACTGGTCACCGACGGATTCGGATAAGTTCCTCCGTAGTGATGGAAATGACGTTCCGGCGTCCATACGGCTTGGAAGCCGTGCTCGTCCGCGAAACGAGCGCCCTCGATCAGTAGCTGGTACCGATCGCCCTCGGCGTTTCCACTGTCATTGGCGAAGTAGAAAAGGCTGAAATCCATCACACTCACACCCCTCAGCTGCCGGCATGGAATCGGGGTCAGAATGTGCCGACATCATTGCCACGCACAGGCGCCACGCTATGCAGCGGCATCGAAGACGAGTCCAGCGTTGACTTAATCGGTGGCACGACCATGCGCCACCGCTTGTCTCGCCGGCGGGACAGGCTCGGCACACTGCTTCACGGCAGGCCCGCGCGTATATCGGCCGGCAATGACTGGGCGAGTGAAGATCGCCGTATCGCCGGACCGGACGAAACGCAGGTAGTCTCCGTGATCAGTCCGCACGTAGGCAGTAGATATGCGATATGTCCGATCAGCCGGAGGGTTTCTTCTCGTTGGCTCCAGCTTCTTCGAGTTCGCTGGGAATTGCCCGCCGACTATAAGGGTCGTCGGTCGAGTGCGCGCTGTCCCGGGGCACGGTTTCCCTGGCCCGCCCGCGGTACTGAGTCGAGCCGCGATGTCACCGACCCGCCGCGGTGTCACCGGTCTGCCGTGACGCGGAGATCGCCCGAACGCCCGGCTCACCACACGATCGTGCTCCGGAGGTTGGAAGCAAGCACATGACGATTAGGGGAGGCGCGATGGATTGGCTGTTGTCGCACATTCGGGGTCGAGCCGACGCCGAAGCCATGGTCGGACACGGCGGCAGGGTCACGTACGCCGACCTCGCGGAGCGGGCCACCGGCTGGCTGGCCGAGCTGGATCGGCTCGACGTGACGGCCGGCGAGATCGTGGCGGTGGTCGGGAACATCTCACCGAACACGGTCGCGCTCTTCACGGCGCTCGCCGTCAGAGGCGCCGTCGTGGTGCCCTTCGCTCCCGCCGATCCGCCGAGGGACCAGCGGGAGCGCCGGATCGCGACGGCACACGCGACCCGCGTCGTCGAGTTCAGCGGTCCTGACGAGTGGACGGTCCGGACCATCGCGGCACCGGACACGCCACGGCCACACCTCCTGACCGAACTCGCCACCCGCGGAGAGGCCGGGCTGCTGCTGTTCTCCTCGGGCTCGACGGGCGAGAGCAAGGCCGCGCTGCTCTCGCTCCCCCGGCTGCTCGGCGGCTTCGGTGCGTCGTCGCGCCCCCGGCGAACGCTGCAGTTCATGGCCCTCGACCACATCGGTGGAGTCAACACGCTGTTCCGTACGCTCATCAGCGGCGGCACGGTGGTCACCGAGCCGCAACGCACCCCCAAGCACGCGTGCGAGGCCATCGAGCGTCACCGCGTCCAGGTGCTACCGACCACGCCGACCTTCCTCAACATGCTGCTGGTCTCCGGCGCCTACCGGGACTACGACCTGTCCTCACTCGAACTGATCACCTACGGCACGGAGCCCATGCGCGAGGTCACCCTCGCGCACGCGGCCACCGAGTTTCCCCGTGTGCGGTTCAAGCAGACCTACGGCCTCACCGAGACCGGCATCCTGCCCACGCGATCGATCTCGTCGGACTCGTTGCGGATGGACGTCGGAGGGCGGGGATTCGGGACGAAGGTGCGCGACGGGGTGCTCTGGATCAAGTCACCGAGCGCCATGCTCGGGTATCTCAACGCGCCCAGCCCGTTCGACGAGGACGGCTGGCTCAACACCGGAGACGCGGTCGAGGTGGCCGAGGACGGCACCCTCCGCGTACTCGGGCGGCTCTCGACGCTGATCAACGTAGGCGGAGAGAAGGTGTCACCGGCCGAGGTCGAGAACGTGCTGCTCCGGGCCGGCAACGTCTGCGACGTCGTCGTGACCGGACGCCCGAACGCCGTCACCGGTCACATCGTCACTGCCACGGTCGAACTGGTCGAGCCGGAGGAGCAGCGGGCACTGAACAGGCGGCTGCGCCAGTTCTGTACGGACCACCTGCCGCCCCACAAGGTTCCGGCCGTCGTCACCGTCTCGGACGTGCCGTTGCACGGCGAGCGTTTCAAGCGCATGGGGGGTGCGGTGTGAACGGCACCGTGGATCAGCGTCCGGTGGCGGTCGTCAGCGGAGGCAGCCGAGGTCTGGGACTGGCGCTGGTGACCGACTTCCTGGAGCGCGGTTACCGAGTGGAGACCTTCAGCCGGTCCGAGTCCACCGAGCTCATCGCGCTGCGCAAGTCGACCGCTGCGGACACCCTGTTCTGGTCCTCGATCGACGGAACGAACGCCGAAGCCGTCGAGGAGTTCGCCCGAGCGGCCATGCGTCGCCATCGCCGTATCGACGCGCTCGTGAACAACGCGGCGATCGGGCTGGAGGGCCTGCTGACGCTGACCGCCCCGACGGCCATCGACACCGCGCTGCGGACCAACGTGACACTGCCGGTTCTGCTCACCCGGGCCTGTCTGAAGCCCATGCTGGCCCGTCGGGCGGGTGTGGTGATCAACCTGTCCTCCATCAACGCGCTGCGCGGGCAGACCGGCGTCGCCGTGTACGGCGCGGCGAAAGCGGCGCTCGACGGGCTGACGCGAGGTCTCGCCCGTGAGGTCGGCCCTGCCGGGGTCCGCGTGGTCAGTGTCGCTCCCGGCTACTTCGACAGCGACATGACCGCGGGTATCGATGAGGCCCAGCGCCGCCGCATCGTGCGCCGGACGCCGTTGGGCCGGCTCGGCTCGATCGAGGACGTGCTCGGCGTCATCCGGTTCCTCACCTCGCCCGCGGCGAGCTTCATCACCGGCCAGACCATCACCGTCGACGGTGGCTACACCTGCTGAACCCCTACCGCGGGGCCGGGTGCATATGAACGGAGTGTGATTCCAATGAACAAGCGGGACACGGTCAAAGCCGCACTGCTCGAGATCGTGAACGAGGTGGCCGGACCGGTCGAGCAGGTGGACGAGGACCAGCTGCTCGTCGATCAGCTCGGCCTTGAGTCGCTGCACCTGGCGCGGCTCGTCGCCGTACTGGAGATGGAACTGGACACCGACCCGTTCTCCGACGACGTTCCCTTCACCAGTGTGCGCACGGTCGGTGACCTGCTGCAGGCGTACGACCCGGTCGTGCTGCCCCGACTCGGTGCCGGCGAGCCCTCATGACGCTGCGCGAACCGGGCGGGGAACCGATCGCGATCGTCGGCATGGCCGCCCGTTTCCCCGGAGCCGCGGACCTGGACCGGTTCTGGGACGCGATCCTGGCCGGACGCGAGGCGATACGCGACCTCGGTGACGAGGAGTTGCTGCGCGCTGGTGTGAACCCGGAGTGGCTGACGAACCCTGATTACGTGAAGGCGACCGCGTCGATGGACGACGTCGACCTGTTCGACGCGGCCTTCTTCGACATCTCCGGCCGCGAGGCCGCCGTGATGGACCCTCAGCAGCGGATCTTCCTGGAGACGTGCTGGCACGCTCTCGAGAACGCGGGCCTGCGCACCGAGGCCGGGACGGGGACCTCGGTCGGTGTGTTCGCCGGCAGCGGCGGTGTTCTCACCAGCTACCTTCCCGAGGTGTTGAACAGCGGCGGGACGCTGGAAGATCCCACGGCCTCACTCGAACAGCTCGGGACCGACAAGGACTTTCTCGCCACGCGGGTGTCGTACAAGCTCAATCTGACCGGGCCCGGTCTGACGGTGCAGACGGCGTGCTCCACTTCGCTGGTCGCGGTGCACCTCGCCGTCCAGAGCCTGTTGCGCGGCGAGTGTGACGCGGCACTGGCCGGAGGCGTGAACATCCGGCTCCCCCAGGCCACCGGGTACTGGCACCGCCGGGGCGGCATCCTGTCGCCGGACGGCCGGTGCCGCCCCTTCGATGTCGGCTCGCAGGGAACGATCTTCGGCAGCGGCGTGGGCGCCGTCGTGCTCAAGCCCCTCGCCGACGCGCTGCGCGACGGTGACACCGTCTACGCCACCATCCTCGGAACCGCGATCAACAACGACGGAGGCGGCAAGTCGAGCTACGGCGCCGCGAGCCTGCCGGGCCAGCTGGCCGCGATGCGTCAGGCGCTCCACGTCTCCGGCGTCGATCCCGCCACGATCGGCTACATCGAGGCGCACGGCACCGGGGTACCGCTCGGCGACCCCACCGAGATCGGCGCGCTGAAGCAGCTCTTCGGACAGGACGCTCCCTGCGCCATCGGCTCGGTGAAGGCGTTGATCGGGCACATGGAGGCGGCATCGGGCATAGCGGGCCTGATCAAGGCCGCACTGTCCCTGTACCGGGGGCAGATCCCGCCCAGCCCGTACTTCACGGAGCCGAACCCCAGGCTGAAACTGGACGACACAAGCCTGTTCGTCAACCCGGCGCCGCTGCCCCTGCCCGGAACTCCCCGCCGGGCAGCGGTCAACTCCCTTGGCATCGGCGGCACCAACGCCTTCGCCGTGCTCGAACAGGCGCCGGCACGCACGCGGGCGGGCCGACGTCCGGGGCACGACCTCATCACGATCAGCGCCAGGAGCGCGGACGCGCTGCGGGAACTCGCGGACCGGTGGGCGAACCGCCTGCGCGAGCCGGACGCGGCCCTGACAGACCTGGCCCATACGAGTCATGTCGGTCGCCGCGCGCTGCGCCACCGGCTCAGCGTCGTCGCGGACACCGAGCACGCGGCAGCCGAGCGCATCGAGTCGTGGCTGCGCGACGGAACCGGGCCGGCGGACACGGGTGAATCCGGCCGCGCCAATCCGAGGGTCGGGTTCCTCTTCCCCGGTCAGAGCTCCGAGTACGCCGGCATGGCGGTCGAACTCTACCGAGAGCATCCGGCCTTCCGCGTGGCACTGGACCGGTACGCGGACACCTTCCGCCGCCTCACCGGGGTCGGCCCTCTCGACGTGTTCGCCGACCCCGCGGCCCAGACGCGGGCCGAGCTGCTCCAGCCGGCGGTCTTCCTCCTACAGGTCACGCTGGCGGAGTTCTGGGCCGCGTGCGGAGTGCGGCCGGACGCGGTGGTCGGTCACAGCCTCGGCGAGTACGCGGCCGCCTGCGTGGCCGGCGTGTTCGACGTCGAGGAAGGGCTCGAACTGGTCTGCGCGCGCGGCCGCGCCTTCGCGGCTGTTCCCGGCAGCGGCCGGATGGTCGCCGTCGGCTGTACCGACGTGGCCGAGCTGGAAAGGCTGGTCGAGGCCAAGGGCGGTTCGGCGGCGGTCGCCGCGTACAACGCGCCGGAACGGATCACGGTCTCCGGCTCGGACACCGAGATGAGCGAACTGGAAGCGGAGTTCCGACAGCGGGGCTGGGCCACGATCCCTCTGGAGACGACGCACGCCTTCCACTCGCCGTTGGTCGCCCCGGCCGTCCCCGCACTCGTCCAGGCCGCGAGCCGGATCCCCCACCGGCGGCCTGTCGTACCGATGACGCTGAACCTCACCGGCACCTGGGCGGGCCGTGCCGAGCTCGGTGCGGAGTACTGGGGACGGCAGCTCACCTCACCGGTCAGATTCGCGCCCGGCATCGGCGAACTGCTCGGCGGGGGATGCACGGTTTTCCTCGAAGTGGGCCCGGGCCGGACCCTCACCACCTCCGGGCGCGTCCAATCCGACGACGGTGCCGTCTGGTTGCCCGGCCTCGCCCCCAGGACCCCGGACCCGGTCACCGTGCTCACCCACCTGGCACGCCTGGACAGGGCGGGGACACCGGTCGACTGGGCGGCGTACTACGCCCCGTTGAAGGCGGGCAAGGCTTCCGCTCCTCTCTATCCCTTCGCCCGGACCCGGCACTGGACCACACCGGTACTCCCGCACGTCGCCACGGCGTCTTCCGGCGCCGAGCTGTCCGCTCAACCGGCCGGGAATCTGCCCGAACTGAGCCGGCTGGCGCTGCCGCAGTCCACGCAGCGGCGTTACGAGACCACGGTGGCCGCGACGGCTCCGCGGGCGCTCGCCGATCACGAGATTTCCGGCCGCCTCGTCGTGCCGGGGGCCTACCACACTGCCTGCCTGGTGGAGGCTGTGGCCGGCGACGACTCCGCTGTGGTCATCGAGGATCTGGTCTTCCCACGAGCGCTGGAGGTCGACACGGCGCAACGCCGACTCCAGCTTGTGCTCACCCCGACCGGGGACCACCGGTTCGTCGCGCAGTCGCTCAGCCTGACCAACGCGGACGACCCGCTGGCCGACGAGTCCTGGCAGGTGCACGCGGAGGGGCGGATCCAACGGACTGACGTCCTCGCACAACCAACGGATCCGTCGGCGCACCTCGCCGGCCGGCCGGTTTCCCCGGCTGAGCTCTACCCGCTGTTCGAGGCGGCGGGCTTCCGGTTCGGCCCGGCGTTCCAGTGGATCGAAGAGCTGCGTCTGGACGGTGAGGACAGCTCCGGCGACCTCGGCTTCGCGGCGGACTCACCGCGAGAGCGGACCATGGCACTGCTTGACTCCTGCGTTCAGCTGGCGATCGCGGCACGGATCGTCCGCGCGGCCCCCGAGGACGACGTGCTGTTGCCGTTCCGGATCGAGCGGGCCGTGTTCCACCCCTCCGACCACGCTGCGGCATCAGGTGTCGCGCTCGTCCGGCACCGCGAGGCCGATGCCTGCGGAGCACTGGCCGACGTCTCACTGACCGACCGCGAAGGCAACCCGCTGGTCGAGCTCGTCGGCCTCCAGCTGAGAACGGTCTCCTTCCGTTCGCCCGAGGCCGCGATCTACTCCGACACCTGGGAGTTGACCGAGGCGACCGGTGACACGTCGCCCACGACCGGCACGTGGATCGTGCTCGCCGACCGTCAGGGGCGCTGGCGGCACGCGGTCACAGCTATGGAGGCACGGGGCAGCCGGTGTGTGATCGCCGAGGTGGGCACGGCCTTCGCCCGCCTCGACGATCATCGATTCGCGCTGGATCCCACCGACGCGGATCAACTGGTCCAGCTGTTCCGCGAGACCGGGCCGGCGAGCGTGCTGAACTGCCTCGGCCTGGACGCCCAGAACACCCGCACCGCCTGCGGCAGTGTGCCCGCGCTCGTGCAGAGCACCGAGCGCACGGACTGGACGCCCGATTCCGTGGTGCTGCTGACCCGCGGTGCGGTGGCCGTACGCGAGCCCGCCGAGGTCGGCGACCCCTACGGGTCGATGTTGTGGGGCCTTGGCCGGAGTGCGGCACTGGAAACACCACAGCTGAACGTGCGGCTGCTCGACGTGGACCCACGGGACGTCACCGGCGCGCTGAACCTGCCGTCCGCATGGCCCGGCGCTGAAGCCGCGATCCGCAACGGGCTGCTCTACCGGCCCACGCTGCACCGCGAGTCGGGGCTGCCGACACGTCCTGGCCGACTGAGCGGCCACGGGTGCTACCTGATCACCGGGGGGACCGGAGCGCTCGGTCTGCGTACCGCGGCGTGGCTGGGCAGACGCGGGGTGCGTCACGTCGTACTCGCGTCACGGCGTGCCGAAGAGGCGCGGGTCGAGGAGCAGGTCCGCGAGCTGGAGCAGTCCGGGCTGAAGGTCACTTTGGCCGGCCTGGACGTCACGGACGAGGCCGCGGTCAACCAGCTGGTCGAGCGGGCGCAGCGGGAGTGGGGAGGCCTCAAGGGCGTCGTCCACGCGGCCGGCGTACTCGATGACGCGGTGCTGTCGCAGCTGAGCTGGGACCGCTTCCAGTCGGTCCTGGACCCGAAGGTCGCCGGTGGTTGGCACCTGCACCGCGCCACCCTGGATCTCGACCTTGAGCACTTCATCCTGTTCTCCTCCACGGCCGCCCTGCTCGGGGCCCCGGGACAGGCCCATTACGCGGCCGCCAACGCCTTCCTCGACGGGCTCGCCCACTACCGGCGCGGGTTGGGACTCCCCGCCCTCAGTGTCGGCTGGGGGCCGTGGGAGGCGGGCATGGTGGCACAACTGAGCGAACGGCTCCAGGCTCGGCTCCTGGAGGGTGGGTTCACCCCACTGGAGACCGAGCCGGCATACGCCGCGCTCGACCGGCTCCTGGCCGGGCCCGGTGCTCAGTACGGGGTCTTCTCCATGGACTGGTCCCGCTACCTGGACCGGTTCCCCACTGGGCGCGCGGTCGCCATGGGTGAGGGAACGCCTGCCGGGGACGGGGCGAAGGCGGTCAGGCGGCTGCGGCGGGACTGGCTCGGCGCCACGCCGGAACGTCGCCGCGAGCTGGTGCTCGCCTACCTGCGCGTCATGCTGGCCACGCGACTTGGCCTGGCTGAGGCAGCCATCGACGAGGACCTCTCCCTCCACGAAGCCGGGCTCGACTCGCTGGTGGCGGTCGAAGTACGCGGCCAGATCTTCCGCGACCTGGACGTCGACCTGCCGCTCACCGGTCTCCTCCAAGGCAAGGCCCTGCGTCTGCTCGTCAATGAGCTGTCGGAGCGCCTGATGCTCGACGCCCCGGCCCAAGCCGCCGCGTCCACGGCCGCGCCGACCGCCGTGGAGCCCTTCTCACCGGAGGAGGCCGAACGCCTCCTGGCCAACCTCGACTCACTGACTGAGGACCAGATCCAGGCGCTGCTGCCCTGGCTGGCCGACCAGGACGGAACCTCATGACCGCCGACGACATTCAAAAAGACGACATTCAGCAATGGGCGATACGGAAGAAGCTGGAGGCGGCACTCCGGGCACGCGCCGGCCAGGCGCGGACCGAGTACCCGCTCTCGTACGCCCAGCGCCCGCTTCTGTTGCTGCATCGGATGAATCCGGACAGCGCGTCCTACAACGTCGGGTTCACCGCCCGGTTCACCGGCGGATTCGACTCTGCCGCGTTCCGCAGCGCGGTGTCGTCGCTCCTCGGACGGCACGCGGCCCTGCGTACGACCTTCCACGGCACCGACGGCCAGACAGTGCACGGGTGGCTCGAACCCGACTTCGCCGAAGTGGACGCGAGCCAGTGGGACGAGCAGCAGACCGAGGACGCGGTGCGCCGCGCCTATCGCGAACCGTTCGCCTTCTCGACCGGGCCACTGGTCCGCGTACGGACGTATTCGGTGGCGCCGGGAGAGGCTGTGGTGCTGCTGGCCGTGCACCATGTGGTGTGCGACTTCTGGTCGCTCAGTGTCATCCTGGCGGAGCTCGAACAGCTCTACCTCGCGGAGACCGAACGGCGTCCGCCGCAGCTGCTCGGACGCAACATCCCCTACAGCGACTTCGTCGCCCACCAGCGGGAGCTGATCCAGGGGGAGAAGGGCAGCGAGGCTCGCGCCTACTGGCACGCTCAGCTCTCCGGCCGACTTGAGCCGGCCGAATGGCCCCGCTTCGAACTCGACCCGGGTGCCGACGGGGGCGGTTCGATCCTGTTCCCCATCTCCGCGGAGCTCGCCGACCGAGTGTTCGCGCTGGCCAAGGAGGAAGGGGTCACTCCTTACGCCGTGTTGCTGACTGCCTTTCAAGTCCTCGTCAGTCGCTACACCGGTCAGCGTGACGTCCTGGTGGGGTCCCCCTTCGCCGGCCGGACCAGTCCGACGATGGCCGAGTGCGTCGGAAACTTCGTCAACCCCGTCGTGCTGCGCGCCGATCTGAGCGACGCGGTGTCGTTCCGGGAGCAGCTGGGGCGCACTCGCCGTACCGTCATCGAGGCGCTGGAGCACCAGGACTACCCGTTCGAGCTGCTGGTCGGCGAGCTGGCGCCGCGCCGGGTGGACGACCGTAACCCGATCTTCCAGGCCATGTTCAGCTACCAGAAACCCAGCCGGTACCCGGCGCTGGCGGGCCTGTACGTGGCTGACGACGGCGCGGCGCCGGCCGGCTGGGCCGGGCTGACCGCGGTGCCGTTCCGCCTGGACCAGCAGGACGACCAGCTTGAGCTCGTGCTGGAGGTCGTGCACGACGGCGACCGGCTTGTCGGGCTGCTCAAGTACCGCACGTCCGTCTTCTCGGCCCAGGCGGCTCGTCAGGTGACCGAGAACTATCTGGCGCTGCTGCGGGCCGCGCTCGCGAACGCCGGTCGTGGTGTGGCGGAGCTGCCGATGGCGTCCGAAGTCACCCCCGGCATCAGCCGGCGCACCGCCGCGGTGCGCGAGTCCGTCGGGGCGGCTGCGCAGAGCGGCACCGCTCCGCGGGGTGTCGAGCAGCGTGTCACGGCCGTCTGGCGGCAGGTGCTGGGGCGCGAGGGTGTGGGGCCGGATGACAACTTCTTCGATCTCGGTGGCAACTCGATGCTGCTGATGCAGGTGCACGAGATGCTCGCCGACGAAGCCGCGGAGACGCCGCTGAAGGTCAACGAGATGTTCCGCTATCCGACCGTGGCCGGTCTGGCCCGGCGCCTCGGCCAGACCGGCCTCGGGGCCGTCACGGACCCTGGCCGGGGCCGGGCGTCCAGCAGACGCGCCCAGTTGGCGGGCGGAACGGCCCGCAGCGCTCGCCTGCGCGCGCGGGAGCGTCGTGTCCAGGACACCGATGGGGGCAACGATGTCTGACGGTGGCATGGCCGATCCGACGGCTCGGCAGAATGACGTGGCCGTGATCGGCATGTGCGGCCGGTTCCCCGGCGCCGGGGATCTGGCTCAGTTCTGGAACCGGTTGCGTGCCGGGGACGACCTGCTGACCACCTTCACGGACGCCGAACTCGCGGCTGCCGGGGCGCCGGAGCGAGTGCTGCGTGATCCCGCCTATGTCAGACGGGCCGCGGTCCTGCCGGACGCGTTCGACTTCGACCACGAGTTCTTCGGCTTCACCAAGCGTGAGGCGAAACTGCTCGATCCGCAGCAACGCGTCCTGCTTGAGGTCGCGTGGGAGCTGCTGGAGACAATCGGCTACTCGGGTGGAGCGGACGCCCAGGCCGTCGGCGTGTTCGCCGGCGCGTCGATGAACACGTACCTGACGAATGTCGTGGCTCGTTCCTGTGACCCGCTGGGTTACGCCGGCACCGAGCTGATGATCGCCAACGACAAGGACTACCTGACCACCAGGATCTCGTACAAGCTGGATCTCAACGGGCCGAGCATCAACGTGCAGACCGCCTGTTCGACGTCGCTGGTCGCTGTGCATCTGGCCGTGCAGAGCCTGCTCACAGGTGAGTGCGACATCGCCTTGGCGGGCGGGGTGTCGGTCATCGCCAACAGCTATCCGGGCTACGTCTTCAGCGAGGGGATGATCCTCTCCCCGGACGGGCGGTGCCGGCCGTTCGACGCCGACGGAGCGGGGACGACCTTCGGTGACGGGGTGGGGCTTGTCGCCCTGAAACGGCTGGCCGAGGCCATCGAGGACGGCGATCAGATCCTCGCGGTGGTGAAGGGCTCGGCGATCAACAACGACGGCTCCGACAAGATCGGCTACACCGCTCCGAGCATCGGCGGGCAACGGGCCGTGATCACCGAGGCGCAGGCGGTGGCGGAGGTGGACGCCGACACCATCACGTACGTGGAGGCGCACGGCACCGCCACGGTGCTGGGCGACCCCATCGAGTTCGCCGCGCTGAGCGAGGCCTTCGCCGACGGCGGTGCCCGGCCGGGCCAGTGCGCCCTGGGCTCGGTCAAGGCGAATGTCGGGCACCTCGCCGCAGCGGCGGGAATCGCCGGCTTCATCAAGGCGGTGCTGGCGCTGCGGCACCGGGAGATCCCGGGTCACCCGGCATTCGAACGGCCCAACCCCCAGATCGATCTGGTGGGCAGCCCGTTCCACATCAACACCCTGCCGATGGCCTGGCCGTCGGGCGAGACCCCCCGCCGGGCCGGAGTGAGTTCGTTCGGTATCGGCGGCACGAACGCTCATGTCGTCCTGGAGGAGGCACCCCCGCTCCCCGGCCGGCCGGCGACGACCGGCGGCCCGCAGACGCTTGCGGTGAGTGCCCCGAGCGACCTGGCGCTGCGAGAGCTGGCCGGTCGGCTGGCCGATGTACTGGAGGGGCCGGAGGCACCCGAGCTCGCCGACGTGGCGTTCACGCTGCGGCAGGGCCGTCGCGGCCATGCACATCGTTACGCCGTCACCGCGGCGGACCGCGCTACCGCCGCGGCCGGATTGCGTGCGCTCACCGAAGGCGGGAGCGCGGGCGGGCGGGTGGCGGAGACCACCCCGGCCGTGTCGTTCCTCTTCGGCGACGTCCCGGCCGAGGAGTTCCGTGCGCTGGTCGCACAGTTGCCCGCGGTCGCCGACATCGCGGAGCGGTCTTCCGGGGGTGCCGTCCCGAGTGCGGACGACTCGTTGGCGGCTCTGGTGAACGCGAGCCAGGTGCTCGCGACGCTGTGGACGGAGTCCGGTGTCCGGCCGGCGGCGGTCGGAGGGGCTGGGGTGGGCGAACTCCTCGCGGCCTGTTACGCCGGCGTCCTCGAACCGTCCGAGGCACTGGCACTGCTGTCCTGGCGAGCGGGACTGACCGACCAGGCCCCCGAGGTGCGCCCGAGAGTTCCGGACATTCACCTCCTGTCGGCCGTCGTGGGCGGTGAACTGCCGCAGGAGCGGGTGCTGGACCCGCTGCACTGGACCCGGGACGTCTGGGAGGGCGACCGGCTGGCCGAGGCGTTCACCGGCCGCGCGGCGGACGGCGCGACCGTCGTGGCTGTCGGCAACCCTTCCGTACTCCCGGCAGGCTCCGGCCTCGACGACGAACAGGCCCTGCCGCCCGTCGCCAGGCTTCTGACCGTCGCGGCACGACTGTGGACCGAAGGCGTGCCGGTGGACTGGACCGGCTGGTACGGCGGACAGCGGCGCCGCGTCCCCCTGCCGGTGCACCCGCTGCGGCGCACCTTCCTCCGTCTCGAACCGCCTCCCGCCTCCGGCCACAAAGAGCCGCGCCGTAGTCAGAATCCGGCCGGGTGGCTGTACACACCGTCATGGCAGCGCCTCGGCCAAGGACCGGGCGCGCCCGCGGAAGGCACGGTGCCCGCCGGCCCATGGCTGCTGTTCGGGGACTCCGGTGGGGTCGGCGACTCGCTCGCAGGGTCCCTGCGCGAACGAGGCGCCGCCGTGGTCGTCGTACGTCAGGGTGGTGCTTTCGGCCGAGTCGACGCCGCTTCCTTCGTCGTCGATCCCACGAATTCCGGCGACTACGAGAAGTTGTTCGACGCGCTCGCGGTGGATGGGCTGGCCCCCGAGCGGGTCGTGCATCTCTGGTCTCTCGACATCGCTCCGGGGCACCTCGCGACCGACAGTCTGGACCAGGCCTGCGACCTCGGGCTGTTCTCCGTTCTTGACGTCGCCAGGCGGCTCGCCCGTGGTCCGGGCCACGAAGGCGCGCACATCGGGGTGGTAGTCCGCGACGTGCACGACATCACGGGCGGTGAAACCCTCGCGCCCGCCGCCGCGATGACCGAAGCCGCGCTGAACCGTATATCCCATGAATTCGCCGGGCTCCGTTGTCGAAGCATCGACATCGGCGGGAGCACCCTCACACCGGAAGCCCTCCTCGCGGAGATCGTCGCCCCGACCGGGGCCCCGGTCGCGTTCCGGCACGGGCACCGTTGGACGCGGCATCTCGTTCCCGCAGCGGCCGGCCCCGGCCCGTCGGTCCCGACCAGTCGGCTGCGCCCCGGCGGTGTGTACCTCATCACCGGCGGTCTCGGGCAGATGGGTCTGACCCTCGCCGGCCACCTGGCCCGCGTCGCCGGGGCCAAGTTGGTGCTCACCGGGCAGTCCCCGCTGCCGCGACCCGACGCGTTCGACAGGTGGATCGCCGAGCACGGAGCAGCCGATCCGGTCAGCCGGAAGATCGAGGCCGTCCGCGGCGTCGAACGCCTCGGCGCCACCGTCATGGCGGCGTCCGTCGACGTCACCGACGCGGGGGCGATGCGGGAGCTGGTCGGCACCGCCCATCAGCGGTTCGGCCGGATCGACGGATGGTTCCACTGTGCCGGCGCGCCACACGACCAGGCCGACCGCGGGGTCGACCCCACCGACCGGGCGGCCTGGCGGCAGGCCCTCGCCCCGAGGGTCCGCGGAGCGCTGGTGCTGGCCGAGATCTTCGCCGACACGCCCGTCGATTTCGGCGTCACGATGGGCTCCCTCAACTCCGTGCCGGGCGGCGGCGACCCGTGGCAAGCGGCGGCCGACCGTTTCCTCCATGCCCAGGCATCGGGCATGGACGGAGTGATCGACATCGACTGGGACGACTCCCTGCCACCAGGACAGCGTGAGAACGTCCTTGACCTTGTTCTGCGTTCCGACATGCCGTCCCTGCTCTCGGTCTCCACGACCGACCCGAACCGCCGCATCCAGCAGCCGTCGGCCCTCACGGAGCCGGTGCGCCCCGCCCTCGCCTCCCCCAGGCCCAAGCAGCAGCTGAGTGGCGACGAGCTGAAGGGGGCGCTGGCGAAACTGTGGTCCGAAGTGCTGCGGACCGAGATCAACCGGTACGACTTGAGCATTTTCGACGTGGGTGGCGACGAGCTGCTCGCGGTCAGGCTCGCCCGGCGCATCGAGGAAGGGCTCGGCGTGCCGCTGACGGCAGTCGAACTCCTCGCAAACCCGACGATCGACCGCCTCGCGGCAAGCCTGGCCGCGGGACGAACGGCAGCGCCGTCCCACCGCCGCGTCGGCCGCCGAAGGGAAACAGCCTGATGTTCGACCACGAGGAGAGCACAGTGGAACCCCTGCTCCAGGAACTCGCCACCGTCGTCGGCGACTATTTCGACATCCAGCCCGAACAGTTGGACCCCAACCTCCCGCTCACGGAACTCGGGGACTCGATGTCGCTGCTCGGCATGTTGCAGCGCCTGGAGGACCGCTACAGTTGCAAAGTGCCGCTCCGGCAGCTTTTCGGTGACGTCCAGACCCTGCCCGACCTCGCCGCGTACCTTCTCGCGCACGCACCGGCGGAGAAGCTGCCGGGAGCGCGGACGGTACCGCCCTCGCCCGCTGTTGTGTCCACCACCGATGCCATGGCTGCCGTAAGTTCCGTAGCCGCCGTAGCTGACACGGCATCGGTACCGGCACTCTCGCCGGTGGCGCCGATCGACAGCGCACCAACAGTCGCAGCATCATCGACCGCGTTGCCGACGCCAGGTGGTGCCTCGGTGCCGGGCGTCTCGACGGCCGTGCAGGACCTGATCAAGGAACAGCTCCTGGTCATGCAGCGCCAGCTCCAGCTGCTGGCGGGCAACGAACCGGCCCCCACGGCCGGCCCGGCCACCGGGCCCGCGTCCGGAGCAGGCGCGTCGGCGCCCGCGGCGCTCTCCCCTGTGCGGCCGGCACCGGCGAGGTCGGTGGTGCCGCTCGCACCCGGCGCACGGAGCAGCGCGATCAGCCCCGTGGAGACGCCGGAGCGCGCCCGCTACCTGAAGGAGCTCGCCGACCGTCTCGGCGCTCGGACCAAGGGCTCCAAGGAATTCGCCCAGCGGTTCCGGACGCTGGTCGCCGACAGTCGGTCCACTGTCGGCTTTCGGCCCTCGACCAAGGAGATGCTGTACCCGATCGTCGCCGAGCGCGGGCAGGGCTCACGGCTGTGGGACATCGACGGGAACGAGTACGTCGACCTCACCCTGGGATACGGCGTCCACCTCCTCGGCCACAATCCACCCGTCGTCATGTCGGCCATCCGCGAGCGGCTGGACGTCGGTTTCAGCCTCGGGCCGCGCACCCAGCTGGTCGAGGAAGTCGCCGCCGGAATACTCGAACTCACCGGCATGGAGCGCGTCGCCTTCCTCAACAGCGGCACGGAAGCAGTCATGACCGCGGTCCGGCTCGCACGGGCGGCGACCGGCCGCGACAAGATCGTGGTCTTTTCCACCGCGTACCACGGCCACTTCGACAGCGTGCTCGCCGTGCCCTCCCATGAGAACGGCGTGTTCGGCACCCGACCGCTCACACCGGGCGTCTCGCCGCATGCCGTGGAGAACGTGTCCGTGCTCGAGTTCGGCTCCGACGACGCTCTCGACTTCATCAACAAGCACGGAGCGGAACTCGCCGCGGTTCTGACCGAGCCGGTGACGCTGCGCACTCCTGGCGTGCAGAAGCCCGATTTCCTGCGCGCGGTCCGGGAGATCACCAGGAGGCACGGTACGAAGCTCATCTTCGACGAGATGGTCACGGGTTTCCGTTGTCATCCGGCGGGTGTCCAGGGGCTGTACGGCATCGAGGCCGACCTGGCCACCTACGGCAAGATCGTCGGAGGCGGCATGCCGCTCGGCGTGATCGCCGGACGCGGTGGGGTCATGGACTCCATCGACGGCGGCGTCTGGAACTTCGGCGACGACTCGGGCCCGCGGGTGGAATCCACCTTCTTCGGCGGCACGTTCAACCAGCATCCGCTGACCATGGCGACGGCCAAGGCGGTCCTCGAACACCTCCGCGCAGAGGGACCGGAACTGCAACGGAACCTCGACCGCACGACGGCGACGTTCGCGGACCAGTTGAACGCCGACTTCCGCGAGCTCGACGTGCCGATCGAGGTCCACAGGTTCTCCTCGCTCTTCAAGTTCGAGCACCAGGCGAACATGGACCCGTTCTACTTCAACCTGCTCGACCGTGGCGTGTTCGTCTGGGAGCTGCGCAACTTCTTCCTGTCCACCGCCCACGAGCAGGCCGACCTCGACCACATCCGTACCGCGGTACGTGAATCGGTCGAGGAGCTGCGGGCCCACGGTCTGCTCGGCAGCAGCCGTACGAATCCGGCCGGTGCCGTGCCTCATGCGGTGGCGCCACGCGGTACCCGCGCGCAGCGGCAGCTGCGGGCCCTCGACGAGGGCGCCGTGCCCGCCTTCGAGATGTCCGTCGGGTTCTGGCTCGACGGCCCGCTCGACCATGACGCGCTGCGCCTCGCGGTGCGGGACCTGGTCGCCCGCCACGAGACGCTGCGGACCACGTTCGGTTCGGACGGTGACACGCTGGTCGTCCGTCCCGCCTCGAAGACCCCTCCGAGCGAGGTGCTGACCGAGCACACCTGCGGGGACGAGGACGAACTCAGGCGCTTCCAGCGGAGCTGGGCCGAACGGCCGCTCGACCCGGTCGACGGGGAGGTGTTCCGCGCCGCTGTGGTGGAGGTCGGCCCGCAACGGCATCTGCTGCTGCTGACGGTGCATCACGCGATCGTGGACGGCTGGTCCTACGGCGTTCTGCTCGGCGACCTCGCCGCCATGTACAACGCCAGGTGCCGTGGCACGAGCCCCCAACTGCCGCCGGCCGCGCAGTTCCGGGACTACCTCACCTGGCACCAGCGGGTCGCCGCCGGCCCCACCGCCGTCGAGCACCGCGACTTCTGGCGGTCCCTCCTGAAGGACGCTCCCGCGCTGGAACTGCCGTCGTCGGGGCAGCCGAGCGCGTTCCCTTACCGCGCGGTACGGCACAGTCTTCTCCTCGACCCCGAGTTCTGCGGTGAGATGCGCGATGCCGCCCGCAACGAGGGCGTCACGGTCTTCGCCTACCTGGTGGCGGCCTGGGGGGCCTTGCTGCAGCGGCTGACGGGGCAGGACGACGTCCTGGTGCCGGTCGCGGCCGCCCGGCGTCCGCCGGAGCTGGACCAGGTGGTCGGATACTGCTCGAACCTGCTGCCGCTGCGCCTGCGCCGACCGGAGGACATGATCGTCGGGGACTACGTGGCAGAGGTGCTCACGCAACTGGTCACCGGACTCGAGCACCAGGACTACCCGTTCGCGGACCTGATCACGGACTTCTCCCCGCCCGGGGCGGGTCTGCGCAGCGCCTTGTTCACCACGTCGATGTCGTTCTACCGCCAGGTCGTGGTGCCCCCCATGGACGGGCTCACCGTCTCGGAAGCCGACCCTCTGCCGATCATCCACACCGGCAATCCCCTGGCCCTGAACATCGTGGACAGCACGGACGGATTCCGGTGCGAGTTCGAGGCCGCGGCCGACCTGGTCGACTCCGACCTCGTCGAGCGCCTCCCGCAGTACTACCGGAACCTGCTCAGTGCCATGGTCGCGGGCAGCGAGCGTCCGTTGGACGAACTCGACCACGAAGGCCAGGAAGCGGTGACCGCGAGCTAGGTACGAAGACAGGTATCTGCCTCGCCGTGAGGCAGATACCTGAGCTTCGCCTTCTCCGCCGGTGCGTGGCCGGGTCCCTACTCCGAATGCCTTCTCTCCTGCTGCCGACGGTTCTGTCGGCGCCGCGCGGCTGTGGCGTTGCGCGCCCGGGGGCTCGTGGACTGTCCGTCGAAGGAACGGCGATCCACTTCCGGTTGGAGGGTTTCCGCGAGCGCGGAGATCGTCGGGTAGGTGAAGAAGGACGTCAGCGGGACATCGATGCCGTGCCGGTCACGCAGTTCCTGGCGTATCCGCACCACGAGAAGTGATGTGGTGCCGGCGTCGAAGATGTTCTCCGTGACGCTGACCCGGGATACGTCCAGCACTTCGCTCCAGATCTCGTGCAGAAGATTCTGAACGGGTCCGCTGGGCAGGACATGGTCCGTGCTGGAGACCTGTTGCCGGGCGAGGGCCTTCAAGGCGATCCGGTCGGTCTTCCCGTTCGGGGTCAGCGGCAGTGTCGGCAAGGTCAGAACCCGGTTCGGCACCATGTACTCGGGCAGGCTCTGACGTAGAAACGCCCGCGCGCTGTGCTTCAGCACCCGCAGCAGAGCGCCCTGCCTGGGGTCGTTGCTGACGGGCCCGTCGACCCTCGGCCGCTCGTGGAGGAAGCCCCCGCCCCACTGGCCGCGGCGAGTGAAGACCGTCCGAATGCGTCCTTGCTCCGGGAGGCGAGAGGACCAGGCATGGTGAGTCTCCCAGCCGTGCCGGGCCGCGACCTCGTCGAGTTCCTCCGGCGAACACGTGGGGTGGGGCGTCGCGTCACCCGCCACGTGCTGGGCGAACCGGGCGACGCGGGCGTTCGGGATGCCGTCGACGACGACCGCGACCGAGCTCGACGCGCCGAGCAACCCCTCCAGGCCCGCGTAGTCGGAGACCTCCTCCCAGTCGCGGTACTCGCAGGGCTGCGGCTGGTCCGGTACCTCCCCGCCGACCTTCAGGAGGACGTCGTAGCGAAAGCGCGTCATTTCGTTGTCGAACCCGGAGGCCTTGAGCGAGACCTGAATTCCGGTCACCGCCGGAAGCGCGTCCTGCAGTTCCGCGAAATAGCCGGGGTCGATGAGAAGTTCGTCTTCCTCCAGTGCGTGCCGTGCGGCGAGGGCGCGCAGTTCCTCGGCGCCTATCCGGTCGTCCGTTTGCAGCACGCCGGCGTGGAACGCCTCTGCCAGCTTCAGGCTCCGGAGGTCGCCGACGAAGATGTGACCGCCAGGAACAACGATCTTGCTCGCTTCGGTCAGGACCTCCGTGAGGTAGTCCCGGCCGGGGAAATACTGGGCTACGGAGTTGATCACCACGCAGTCGAAGAGCTCTCCGCCGGCCACGTCCCCGATCTCCGTGGCAGCGGTCGTGGCCAGCCGCACCCGGTCGGCAAGCCCCCTTCGGGCAACCGCGTCCCGCACATGACCGATGGCTTCCGTGGAGAAGTCGATCCCCAGACAGCGGTCGGCCCCAGGGGCCAGGCGCAGCAGCAGCAATCCGGTGCCGCAGCCGATCTCCGCGAAGGAGCGGGCGCCCGTTTCGGCGATCCGGTCGACGGTCCGCGTCACCCAGTCCCGCATGTCCGTCTTCGGCAGTGGCTGCTTCGAGTAGCTGCTCTGCCAGCCCTTCAGGTTGAAGTCGTCCTCGGCGACGGGTTCGCCTTCGGCATAGGTGGTCTCCCAGATGGTGCACCAGTCCTCTGTGGTGCCGTCGGCCTGCTCCGCCACGCTCTCCGGCGTCACGAAGGTGACCATCTGGTCCTCCCCTGCGGAGGTCGTCACGGCCAGCGTGCAGGCGTCGCGGACGCCGGGGCAGACTCGGGCCGCGGCATCGACTTCCCCGGGTTCCACACGGTGCCCACGGATCTTCACCTGGTCGTCGAGACGTCCGAGGTACTCAAGGTTCCCGTCGGACCGCCATCTGACGAGGTCTCCCGTGCGGTAGACGGGCAGCCCTTCGACGTCGACGAACCGCTGCGCGGTCAGTTCGGGGCGGCCGAGGTAGCCCAGTGCCAGCCCCGCACCGCCGATGCACAGCTCTCCAGGTACCCCCATGGGCGTCTGGCGGCCGGCGGCGTCGAGGACGAACAGGCGGGTGTTCGCAATGGGCCGCCCGATCCCGGTGACGGTGTCGGACCGCCCCAGCACCGCACGCGTCGACCATATGGTCGTTTCCGTCGGCCCGTAGAGGTTGTGCACGTCGGGCCCCATCGCGGTCAGCGCTCGGGCGAGCGAGTGCGGCAGGTGCTCGCCGCCGCTCCATATCTGCCGTAGCGCGGGCGGCGTGAGGCGCTGGGACGAGGCGTAGAGCTTCCAGGTCGCCGGGGTGGCCTGCACCACCGTGACCTCCTCGTCGGAGAGCAGCTTGTGCAGGCCTTCCGGGTCGCCCCCGACACCTGGAGGCCCGATCACCAGCGTCCCGCCGGTCAGCAGTGGGAGCCAGAGCTCCAGTCCCGCGATGTCGAAGGACAGGGAGGTCAGTGCGAGCAACCGGTCGCGCGTGCCGAACCCGGTCTCGGACACGAAGTCGTCCAGAAGGTTCCCGAGGCTCTTGTGGTTGACCATCACGCCCTTGGGGCGGCCGGTCGAGCCGGAGGTGTAGATCACGTAAGCCACGTCGTCGCCCAACGGCACGCGGGCCGGCTGTTCGGCCGGGCTCGGGAAGGCGGGCAGGTCCAGCAGCAGCACTTCGGTACCCGCAGGCACGGGGATGCGGTCGGCGAGGTCGCTCATGCTCAGCAGCACCTTGATGCCGGCGTCCTGCGTCATGTGTTCCAGCCGGGCGCCGGGGTACGCCGGGTCGAGTGGTACGTAGGCTCCTCCCGCGGCCCAGACGCCGAGCAGGCCCGCCGGCAGGTCGCGGCCGCGGGGTAGAGCCACACCGACCAGATCGCCCGGCCGCAGCCCACGTGCCGTCAGCGCCGCACCGATCGCCTCCGCTCGTTCGACGAGCTCCGCGTAGGTGTAGGTGCCGTCCGACGCCTTCACCGCGACGGCGTCCGGTCGGCTGCGCGCGGTCGCGGACAGCCTGACGGGGAGGGCGCGAGCGTCGACCGGACGCGTGGGGCCCGTGCCCAGTGCGGCGAGCAGGGCCCGCTCCTCCGCGCCCGCCAGGTCGATGTTCTCGACGCGGACGTCCGGGTTGACGGCGACGACCTCCCACAGCCGCCGCAGGTGCCGGACGAATCGCTCCGCCGTGCCCCGGTCGAAGAGGTCGGTCGCATACCGGAGTCGGCAGTCGAGACCGTCGCTGAGCGGAGTGACATCGAGTACCAGGTCGAACTGTGAGGTTCCCGTCTGGTTGTCGATCAGTTCCAGTTCCGCGTCCGGCAGTTCCGTCTGACCGACAAAACCGTCGTGGAATGCGACCATCACCTGGACCAGCGGGTTGTGGGACAGGCTGCGCTCGGGCGCGATGCCGTCGACGACTTCCTCGAAGGGGACGTTCCGCGACTCGACGCTCCGGTACACGTCACGAACACGCTCGAGGTACGCGGCGAACGTCGGACCGCCGGTCATGTCCGTCGGGATCACGAGGGTGTTGGCGAAGGAACCGATCAGCTCTGGGGTGTCGACCGACGAACGGTTGGCCACCGGGGCTGCCACCAGCAGCCGTGACTGCCGCGACCAGAGACCCAGTACTGCCGAGAACGAGGCCAGAACCGTCGTCTGTAGGGCCGTGCCGTGCTCTCGTGCCGCCTTCTCCAGCTCGCGGACCAGCGACGGCGGGACGCGCCAGGGCAAGGACGCCCCCGCGAAGGTCTGCACGGCCGGCCGAGGGCGGTCGGCCGGCAGATCGACCACCGTCGGGAAGCCCGTGAGCTCGCTCACCTGCGCGGCCCGTCGTTCCATGGCCTCCGGCGTGTTCGCCCACTCACGCTGCCGTCTCGCGAAGTCGACGTAACGCGTGGGCGGCAACTCGGGCAGGTCCGGGACACCGCCCGCCCTGTCCTTTCGGTAGAACTCGGCGACGTCGCGCAGAAAAATGTCCAGAGACCGGGCGTCGGCCACGACGTGATGCAGCACGAACACCAGAACCCTGGTGCCACTGCTGCCCTGCACCAGGCCTACCCGCACCAAGGGAGCGTCGGTCAGGTCGAACGGTTCGCGGGCGAGTTCATCCGCTGTGGCGAAGACCGACGGTTCATCGGACGCGTCGAGCTTCTGCACGGTGACGCGTGCCTCGTCCAGCACCTCCTGGACGAGGGCGTCCTCCAGGATGCCGAAGCGAGTCCGCAGGACCTCATGCCGTTCGATCACGCCGTTGACCGCACGTTCGAGAGCCGGTACGTCCAGTTCGCCGCGTACGAGGAACCTCGCGCACAGGTTGTTCCGGGAGGTCCCGGGCAGCAGCTGTTCAGTGAACCAGAGCCGCTGCTGCGACAGCGAGGCCGGGTTTGCGCTTGCGTCGAGCGTCATCGGCTGACCTGCTTTCCCGACAGTTGCGCCGGGTCGATCCCGGGGCAGTGCTCCAGCAGTGACGGATGCAGAAACGGGGTCCGCTCGAAAGTCCGCGGTGCCATGTCGATCCGGAGCGCGTGATCACGCTCGGCGTAGGCCTGCCAGTCGATCCGCACCCCACGCTCCCAAAGGGCTCCGACCGCCAGGAGCAGCGAACGTTGGCTGTCCGAGGCTTCTCCGTCGGACACCAGGGCCAGGACGGCGTCTTCACGGAGCTGGTCCGTCCGCAGCAGACTCGTCCCGCCGTTCAGCCGGAGGTACACCGCCTCGGGGTGCTCGGACACCACGGCGCGCAGGGCCTCGTCGAACGGGACGTGCTCGCGCAGTTGCGCTCCCCAGTACCCGGGATCACAGGCCTCCTCGCCGGTCAGCCATGTCCCGGTGACGCAGGAGACCGTTGGCGTCGTGGGAGGGTTCAGCCGCACGTCGCGCATCCGACGGGTGAAGCGGACGGCGGCTTCGGCGCGTTCCGCGGTATCCGACATGGCCTGACTGCGCCAGCACACCGCCCGCGCCGCGTCCTCGAACGAGAGGACACCGCTCAGCTGGGCGGCGGTCAGCTCGCCGACGCCGTGCCCCACCAGCAGGTCCGGTCCGACTCCCAGGTCGCTGAGGAATGCGTGCTGTCCGACGCCGAGCAGGTGCAGCACCGGTTGAGAGACCTGCGTCGCGGTCGGGCACCTGCCGTGCAGGAACGCATCGCGCACGGCCGCGAACGTCTGGGGAGGCAGCACCTGTTCCATGGCTGCGAGGCCGTCGTCCACGGTCGACCGGAAGACCGGCTCGGCCTCGTGGAGAGCGAGCGCCGCGTCCGACGCGCCGGCCTCCTCGCCGGGGAGCATGAAGACGAGTGTCGGCGGCCCTTCGGGAACCGTACGGAACCGCACCGGCTGCGGCCACCTCACGCCGGTCGAGCTGTTGTCGACCGGGATCAGCGCGGCCGCGCGCGCGGTGAGTTCCGGGCGACCGGTGCGCAGCGTGTGGCCGATGTCCTGTCGCACCTCGGCCGATGCTCCGTCCACGGACGCACGCACGGTGTCGACGGCTTCGGTGAGGCGTTCCGGGTCGTCCGCGGACAGCGGAAGCAGTTGCCAGGACCGCCCCTTGCGGGCGGCGACGCGCGACTCCGGCTCGGCGTCGCCGATGATGACATGCGCGTTCGTCCCGCCCAGCCCGAACGAACTGACCGCCGCATAGCGGCCCTGGTCCGACCGTTGCCAAGAGGCAGGCTTGTCCGCCAGCTTGAACGGTGTGCCTCGCAGGTCGATGGGCGGGGCCCCGTCCACCAGGGGTGCGTTGGGAGGAATCTGGCCATGGCGCAGGGCCAGAAGGCAAGCGATGATGCCTGCCGCGCCGGCCGCCGCGGTGAGGTTGCCGATGTTCGCCTTGACGGAGTGGAGTCGGCACTCGCCGGCACCGGCTCCGCTGGACCGAAAGGCCTGGGTCGCGGCGTCGATCTCCAGCGCGTCCCCGATGCTCGTGCCCGCGCCGTGCCCCTCCAGCAGGCCGATGGCGGCGGAGTTCAACTCGGCTACGTCGAGGGCTTCTTCGATCAACTCGGTCTGACCGGCGACTCCTGGTGCCGTGAAACCGGCGCGCTCTCGGCCGTCGTTGTTCACCGCGGTACCGGCGATGACTCCGAGGATCGGGTTGCCCGCGGCCAACGCCGCATCCAACCGGCGTAGGAACAGGACGGCAACGCCATTGCCGTCCACCGTGCCGTCCGCTGACGCCATGTATGGCTCGCACCGGCCCCGCCGTGAGTAGATGCCGCCCTCGGTGAACGTATATCCCGCGTCCCGTACGTCCAGGGCGACGCCGCCCGCCAGTGCCGAGTCACACTCACCGGCGAGAATCGCCTGACAGGCGAGATGCACTGCCACACTTGAGGACGAGCAGGCGGTCAGGACGGTCATCGAGGGACCGGTGAGACCATAGGTGTAGGAAACTCTGCTCGACATGTAATCGGGATCGTTTCCAATGGCCAGACCGGCGAGATCCACATCGCT
Organism: Streptomyces sp. NPDC046862; assembly: GCF_040704615.1. Taxonomy (NCBI): domain Bacteria; kingdom Bacillati; phylum Actinomycetota; class Actinomycetes; order Kitasatosporales; family Streptomycetaceae; genus Streptomyces; species Streptomyces sp. NPDC046862. The sequence continues at coordinate 54,066 of NZ_JBEYXP010000013.1, forward strand.
GTCGGCTCCGGCCGAGCAGTTTTCGATCTGCGCACCGTAGCCACTCGTCCGTGATCCGACGAAAACTCCGACGCGATCCGGCAGCGAACCGATGAAGCATCCCGAGCTTTCCACTGCCCGATAACAAGCTTCCACCATTGCCCGATGCTGCGGGTCTGTCAGCTCCGCCTCGGACCGGCCGAATCCGAATGCCTTGAGATCGAACCCGAGGTGATCTTCCATGGAATACGCAACGGGCACGTATGCCGGGTCCTTGTATCTGCGGCCCGGAATCCTACGTCGCACCAGTTCCGCATTGTCGATTTCACGCCGCCCGGAACGTCCCGTACTCAGGAGTCGCCAGAAGTCCGCCGCACTCCGCACACCGGCCGCACGAATCGACATTCCTATCACGGCAACACGATCAGACATTGCCCGCCCACCTCACCCATAGCGTCGACCAGGTCGCCCATGCGGACGACCAGGCGTCCGGCTCGCGATCAAGCTTGTCTCGCCAGCGAGACAAGCACAATAATCAGCCTGGTGAGGCGTGCCGGGCACAGCGGGCATACCTGCGCCCCATTTCGACACTTTGTCGCCCTTGCGCTGCAAGGTCGTAGATGATTCTGAAGGGGGAGCCCGTGGCGAATCCACTCGAAGACGACGAGGGCGTTTATCTGGTACTGGTCAACGACGAGAACCAGCACTCTCTGTGGCCTGCGTTCAGATCGGTGCCGGCGGGCTGGAAGGTGGTACACGGAGAGGACACTCGAAAGAGCTGTCTCGAGTATGTTTCCGCGCACTGGACTGATATGAGGCCGGCCAGCCTGGTCAGGGCGATGGACGACGAACCGCGCAGAGAGGTCTCGGGAACATGACGAACGACAGCGAGTTCCGCAACTCCATGGACGCATTGATAGTCGACAAGGTGCGGAAACTGACGGGTAACGCCGACATCGGCCTCGACGACGACTTCTTCGACGTGGGCGGCAACTCCATCATCGCCATCCGACTCGCACAGGCCCTGAGCGAGGAACTCGGGATACGCCGAAATGTCCGCATCGTTTTCAAGAATCCCGTACTCAGGGACCTCAGTGATGCCCTGGGAGCTCTTGACCCGATCTCGTGAAGGTGTCCTGATCGCGTCCCGAGCCATCGACCGGCGCCGAGTTGAGCTTCTGCACCGGTCGTAATCCATGGGAAAGGTTTGGTGTGTCATGCGGCCGACACTGAGCGTCGTCATTCCGATGTTTGACGTCGAGCCCTACATCTCCGCCTGCCTCGAGTCGTTGCTCGACCAACACGTCGCGGACGTCGAGATCATCGTGGTCGATGACGGATCCACGGATCGCAGCCACAGCGTCGCCGAACAGTGGGCGCGCAAGAGCTCCCGCGTTCAGGTGATCCGACAGCCGCATTCCGGAGTGAGCGCTGCCCGAAATGCCGGCGCTCGGGCGGCCCGCGGACGCTATCTCGCTTTCTGCGACGGTGACGACATCGTGCCGACCACCGGGTACGCCTCGCTCATCAGGTCGCTGGAACACACCGGATCCGACCTCGCAACCGGAGGCGTACGTCGACTGCACAGCTCCGGTGCGGAACCGTATTCCGGATACCAGGACGTGTTCGAGCAGGACCGGCGACGCACACACATCCGGAGCCACACCGCGCTGGTACGCGACCGTATGGTCTGGAACAAGGTGTTCCGGCGCTCGTTCTGGAATGCGCGAGATTTCGTGTTCACCTTGCCCGAGTACGAGGACGCGCCGGTGATGATACGCGCGCACATCGAGGCGTCGTCCGTCGATGTGCGGTCGGAGGTCGTCTATTTCTGGCGTATCCGCGAAGAAGGCGTGCCGTCGATCACTCAGCGGGGCGAAGAACCGGAGAACATCGCGGCCTGTATGCGGATGGTGCTCGACACATTCGAGGTGATCACGGATCTCGCCCCGGAACTTGTCCCCCCGTACGCGGACGACATGTGCCGCGGCAACGTTCGGCGGGCGCTCCGCAACCTGCATCTGCACAGTGACGCCACACTGCGCGACGCGCTGTCGCCCGCCCGCTCGTTCGTCAGGAGTCTTCCCGCCGCCCTTCTCGACGCGTTGCCGGCCACGGACCGGCACCTGATGGATCTGCTGGTCCGCGGTGAACTGTCAGAGATCCGTCGCGTGGTGGAGGAACCGGAATAAATCATGGCCGAAGCGAGAGGCGGGGCATTGTCAGAGATCGTTGAGAACGCGGCGGGGGAACGAGAAGGCCGTCTGAACTGGCCCCAGGCCGACTGGTTCGCCGGGCGCCCCACTGACCCCGAGGAGCTCAAGAAGCACAACGAGGACGCTCACGAGGACAACCTGTACACCGTGGTCGACGGCCAGGGGGCCACGGTCCCTCAGGTGCTTCAGTCACTGACCCAGTTGGTCGCCCGGCACGAGTCCCTGCGCACCCTGCTGTCGTTGGGCGGAAACAGCAGTGACAGGCAGCGGGTCACCGCGGTGTCCGCCGCGGCGGTGGAGGCCGCCGTCTCGGTGAGCAGCGTCCAGGCAGCCGAGGAGCTCTTCACCCGGGTTCGGCATTCGTCCTTCGAGCTGTCGTCGAAGTGGCCGTTCCACGCGGTGGTGTCGACCACGGGCGGGCGCGTCGAGGAGATCGGCCTGGTGACCGACCACAGCGCCGTCGACGGGTGGGGCATGAACGTGCTGCGGCGGGATCTTGACGGATTACTGCGGGGGGTGCCACCCGCCGATCCGGACGTCACGCAGCCGTTGGACGTCGTCCGCTGGGAGGACTCGGAGGCGGGGGAGCACCATCGCCGGCAGGCTCTCGAGTACTGGACCGGTCAGTTCCAGGAGCTGCGGAAGGCTGTGGGGCCACAGGGCGGCGTCGATGCCGGCTCGTCGGTCGTCTCCACGGACGCGGACCGGTACGCCGGCTGCATGCTGCGTTCCGCCTCCCTGCTCAAGGCGGCCGAGGTCGCCTCGGCCAGGCTCCGGGTGCCGGTGGCCACGGTGCTGCTGATGGCGTACGGTGCGGCGCTGTGCCGTCTCACCGGCACTCCGTCGATCGGCGTGCTGGCCCTCTCCCACAACAGGTGGCTGGAGAACGTCCGGTCCAGTGCGAGCAAGATGTTCCTGCAGGCTCCGGTGCTCGTGTCCAGTCCGTCTCCGGAGGACCTCCCCCGCGCCGCGAGAGACACCTTCCGCCGGCACACCCAGGCCAACCTGTTCGCCCACATCGATCGTGCCGAGGCCGAGACCGTCAGGGATGAGCTGCTGCCCGGCGCGCACTCGATCCGGGTCGCCGGCGCCCTGTTCAACTTCATCGACACATCGATTTTCGACTTCCACGCCGATCCACAGGGGCCTCTCGCGTCCTCCCTCGCGCCGCGGCTCCTCCCCGACGAGGAGATCGCCTTCGAGGCGGAACGGAAGCACGGTCCGCCGCTGATGCTGTTCGCTTGGCAGGAGTCCGGCAGCATCGCCATGCGGCTCGCCTGGCGGCTGAACGGAGAACTCACCCGCCCGGGCGACCTCTTCCTGCGTGACATCGGCGACGCGGTCACGGCGCTGGCACGCGGCCTCGATCCCCAGGCCGGCGCGTCGTGAGGTCGTCCAGGATGAGGCCCTGGCCACGCCCCGGACACGGATCACGTCCTCGTGGCGAGGGCTGACAGCGGCGTGTCAGGCCCTACTCGTTCGCGAGCGTCCGCGGTACGGCGACACCTACGCCCACCTCTCGGCCTGGTTCGGCATGGGGATCGCCACCGTGTGCCGCTACGTCCACGAGGCCGTCGCCATCCCGGACGACGCCCAGGGGGCGTGCGGGCCGCGGACCTGCGCCTCGGTGCCGTCGGACCGCAGGGGCACGTCTGCCGTGCCCGCGTGGGCGAAGGCCGGGGTGCCCAGGCGCGGGCAGCAGCACGTCCGGCCTGGTGCGAGGCCTGGCTCCCGTTGACTGGCACGCCGCCCAGCCCCGACGATCAAGCGCATGTCTGCCGCCCTGGCGCCGCTGCGCCACCGCCCGTTCCGTCACCTCTTCATCGGTACGACGGCCAATCTGCTCGGCGACGGAGTGGCGCCGATCGCCTTGGCATTCGCCGTACTCGACGCCACTGGCTCGGTCGGCTCGCTCGGTTTGGTGGTCGGCGCCCACTCCCTCACCAGCATCCTCTTCCTGCTGTTCGGCGGGGTGTTGGCGGACCGCCTGCCGCGCGGCCCGCTGCTGGTCGGCAGCAGCCTGATCAGCGCCGCGAGCCAGGCGATGGCCGCCACCCTGGTCCTCACCCACAACGCCGCCATTCCCCTCCTCATGGCCCTCGCCGCGGTCAACGGGGCGTCGAGTTCCTGCTACCAGCCCGCGGCCCAGGCCCTGTTACCCCAGGTCGTGCCGGCCGAGTTCCGCCGCGCCGCCCTCGCGCTCTCCCGGATCGCGGGCAGCAGCGCCACGATCGTGGGCGCCTCGCTGGGCGGCGTGCTGGTCGCGGCGATCGGTCCCGGCTGGGGCCTGGCCGTCGACGCGCTCAGCTTCGCGTCAGCCGCCGCGGCCTTCGCCCTGGTCCGCGTCCAGGCCGCGCCGCCCGCGCCCAGCCCCGGCGTGCTGCACGAACTGCGCGTCGGCTGGCAGGAGTTCACCTCCCGCAGCTGGGTGTGGGTGATCGTGGTGGCCTTCTGCTTCCTCAACGCCGGCGTCACCGCCTCGTTCACCGTCCTCGGCCCGGCCGTGGCGGACACCACCGGGATCGGCCGCACCGGCTGGGGTCTCGCCGTCGCCGCGGCCTCGCTCGGCGCGGTCGCCGGCGGTCTGCTGTCGCTGCGCTGGCGGCCCCGGCGCGCGATCCTGGTCGGCTGCGCGCTGATGAGCCTGACGGCGCTGACGCCGCTGCTGCTCGCGCTCGCGCCGTACACCTGGGTGCTGGTGGTGGCCAACTTCGTGTCGGGTGTGGGCGTCGAGCAGGCCGGCGTCGCCTGGTACTCGACCCTCAACGACCAGATCCCCGAGGACCGTCTCGCCCGCGTCTACGCCTACGACGATCTCGGCTCCTGTCTCGCGCTCCCTCTCGCCCAGTTCGCCGCCGGTCCCGCCGTACTCCTCATCGGCCTCCACGCCACCCTCTACGCGGCCGCAGCGCTCATCCTCCTCGCCACCCTGGCCATGGTTGCCACCCCCTCCGTCCGAGCGCTGGCCCCGAAGTCCTCGGAACCGCTGCCCGCCGCCGAAGCGGTGTGACACGGGGCCCGGCACGCCCCCCTTCCGGAACACACAAGGAGACGAGTTGCCGACCAACGTGTTGACGGTCGATTACCTGGTCATCGGCGCTGGTGCCATGGGAATGGCTTTCGCCGACGTCCTGGTCGGCGAAAGCACGTCCACGATCGCCGTCGTGGACCGCAATGACGCCCCGGGCGGTCATTGGACCGTTTCCTATCCATTCGTCAAGCTGCACGGGCCCTCGAACTTCTACGGCGTCGTTTCCCGGCCGATGCCCAGTGACGAGGGAACGCGAAGCCTCGCGTCACGCGATGAGATCCTGCACTACTACGACCGTGTGATGCGCGAGACGTTGCTCGCCTCGGGGCGCGTCACCTATCTGCCCAAGCACCACGTCGACGTGGTGGAGCCCGGCCGCCGGGCCAGAGCCCGCTCACTGGTGACAGGGGAGACGACGGAGATCGTCGTGCGCAAGCGCGTCGTCGACGCCTCGTACATGAACATCACTGTCCCCGCGATGCGGCCCGCCGGTTTCGACGTCGACGACGCGGCGACCGTGGTCCCGATCAACCAGCTCGCCGAACTGGACCGCGCACCCGAGCGGTTCACCGTCATCGGCGCCGGCAAGACCGGGATCGACGCCTGCCTGTGGCTGCTGGAGCGGGGCATCGACCCTGATCGCCTCACCTGGATCGTGCCCCGTGACGCATGGCTGATCAACCGTGAACTCGAATGGCAGAGCGACGGCTTCCAGCCGCTGATGAAGCTGCTGGTGTGCCGCTCGGCCGACGACGTGATCAGCGTCCTGGAGGAGAAAGGCGTCGTCATACGGCGTGACCCCGACGTCGAACCGGCTGCCTTCCGGTGCGCCACAGTGGACACCGAGGAACTGGTCCAGCTCCGCCGGATCAAGAACGTGGTACGTCTGGGGCGGGTGCGTGCCGTCGGTGCCTCGATCGTGACGCTCGACGAGGGAACGATCCCGACCACGCCGGAGACGGTGCACGTCGACTGCACCGCGGACGGCCTGACGCAGAAGCCGCTGAAGCCGGTGTTCGAGGACGGCGCCATCACGCTCCAGCCGCTGCTGCCGTGTCTCCTTGCGCCCAGCGCGGCCATCGCCGCCCGCCTGGAGTGCATGGACGGTGACGACGAGTGGCGCAACGGCCTGTGCCCACCGGTCGTCAACCCCGACTCCTCGCGCGACCTGCTGTCCTTCTACTCCCTCAGGCTGGAGCGGATGGCGCGGTGGGCGCGCTCGCCCGAACTGTTCGAGTGGCTCGTCACGTCCCGCTTCGTGACCGGGACCGGACTGGAGAGGATGGCCGAACCGGACGCGCAGGCCACCGTCTCCTTCTTCGCCTCGCGCATGGAGGACCTCCTCAAGGCCGACGCCGCCGTGTCCGCCGCCGGGTGACCCGGAGCCCCACATCACAGCCGACCATCTGGAAAAGGTGCAAAGGGACCGAGAATGACATCGACCGCTGAATCGGTGCACGCGGCTTTCGAGCGGCGGGCGGCCACCTTCCCGGACGCAGTAGCGCTATCCATGAGCGGCCGATGTGTCACCTATGCGGAGCTCAACGCGCGGGCCAACCAGCTCGCCCGGCACCTGCGCGGCAAGGGAGTGGACGTGGAGACCCCGGTCGGGGTCTGCACGGAGCGATCCGTCGACACCGTCGTCGCCCTGATCGCGGTCCTGAAGGCCGGCGGGCACTACGTCGCGCTCGACCCACGCCAGCCGCGCGAGCGTCACGAACTTCTGACGGCGGAGGCAGGCATCCGCCTGATCCTCACTCAGGAGCTGCTGCTCGCACGGGTTTCCGGGCTGACCGACGTCCTGGTGCTCGACTCCGACGCCCTCGAACTCACCGGTCTGTCCACCACCGACCTCGCGCTACCCGTACTGCCGGACCATGCGGCCTACGTGGCTTACACCTCCGGGTCGACCGGCAGGCCCAAGGGCGCGTGCATCACGCACCGCGCCGTGCTTCGTCTCGTCCGGAGCAGCAACTTCCTGGCGGTCGAACCCGACGACGCCTTCCTGATGTTCGCTCCGCTCGCCTTCGACGCCTCGACGCTGGAGATCTGGGCCCCTCTGCTGGGCGGCGCCCGGCTGGCCGTCGCGCCGCCCGGCGCGCCGTCCTTGGCGGAGCTGGCCGAGACGGTCGTACGGGAGCGAGTGACCGTGCTGTGGCTGACCGCGGGTCTCTTCCACCAGATGGCCGAGGGCCCGATGGCCCGGATGACCACGCTGCGTCAGCTGCTGGCCGGCGGGGACGTGCTCTCCCCGCACCACGTTGACCGCACGTTCGCCGCCCTTCCCGGAATCCGTCTGGTCAACGGCTACGGCCCGACGGAGAACACCACGTTCACCTGCTGCCACGTCATGGAGGCACCGGCCGAGGGCGACACCGTCCCGATCGGCAGGCCCGTCACCGGTACCGAGGTGTACGTGCTCGACGACCGTCTGCGGCCGGTGCCGGACGGCGAGAGCGGCGAACTCTATGCCGGAGGAGCCGGCGTGGCCCGCGGCTACGTGGGGCGCCCGGACCTGACCGCGGACCGATTCCTGCCCGATCCGTTCGGCTCCGAACCCGGCGCACGGATGTACCGCACCGGCGACCTCGTCAGGCGCCGGACCGACGGGGTCGTCGAGTACCTCGGGCGCCTCGACCACCAGGTCAAGGTCCGCGGCTTCCGCATCGAGCCCGGTGAGATCGAGACGGTGCTGCTGGCCCACCCCGGCGTCAAGGACGCCTGCGTCGTGGTCCAAACCCCCACGGTGGCGGAAAAGCGCCTGACCGCCTTCTACGTCTGCGCCGAGAACGTCGCGGCCGTGGACCTGCGCGAGCTCCTTCGCCGTTCACTGCCGCCCTACATGGTTCCGGCGGTCTTCGCCCGGCTCGAAGCCCTGCCCCTGACGAGGAACGGCAAAGTCGACCGGGCCGCGCTCGCGGCACGCCAGATCCGCGAGCGCCCCGAGACGAACGCCGACTTCCGGGCCGCGCGGACGCCGGTCGAACGGCAAGTCGCCGACTTGTGGGCCGATTTGATGGGGCTGGACGAGGTCGGCGTGGACGACGACTTCTTCGAGCTGGGCGGCGACTCCCTGCTGGTGACTCGGATCGTCACCGACATCGCCGAGCGCTACGGCGTAGAACTCCGCCCGCGCGACCTCTACTTGAGCTCGACCGTCGCCGAACTGGCCGAGATCATCGACAAAGCGCTGTCGCCTGGAGCCCCGGCGCCGGCCCCGTCAGGAGCGGACGCGGCGACGACGGACTAACGACGTCCGCCCCGCCCCGCCGCGAGCTGCTTTCGTCACCACTCGCCCCCGCTCCCCGTTCCGACGTTCCACATGAGGAGAAGGATGACTTCCGCCCAGCGTCCCTCGAAGTGGCTGCTGCGCCGCCCCAAGAACGACAGCCCCGCGCGCGTCTTTCTGTTCCCCTACGCAGGGGTGGGAGCGTCGATGTATTCAAGATGGCCGCGGTACATCGGCGGCGCCGAGGTCTGCCTCGTGCAGCTGCCCGCGCGCGAGAACCGGCTGCGGGAACCGCACTTCGGCACCTACGACGCCCTGGCCGGCCCCCTGTTGGAGGGGCTGGAGCCCTACCTCGACCGCCCCTTCACCTTCTTCGGCCACTGCAGCGGGGTCCTGCCCGCGTTCGCCGTCACGGTGGAACTGGCCCGGCAGGAGCGGCGGCTGCCGGACCGGCTCTTCGTCTCCTCCCAGGTGGCCCCGCACGACGGCCCGTACGGGCGCCTGCTGGAGCTCACCGAGGACGAACTCCCCCAGGAGATCGAGGCCATGACCCGGGCCATGGGCGGCGAGGTGCATCCCGACCTCGTCGAGCTCGGCGTGCAGCTCCTCGCCGCCGACATCGAGGCCAACCGCCGGTACCGGCCCACCGAGCCGGTGCGGCTCGCGACCGCCATCACCACCGTCGGCTGGCGGGAGGACACGGTCATCCCCGCCGGGCTCATGGGCGGTTGGCACCAGTACGCCGATGAGGGGCGCGTCCGCGAGGTACTCCTGGACGGCGCCCACTACGATTTCCTGGGCGCCCCGGACGCGTTGCTCACCGAGCTGGCCCACGACATGGAGAACAAGTAGGCCGGCTGGACGGCGGGATCGTACAGGTGACCTTCGGCGCGGGTTGGGTGGCCAGAGCCTTCTTGGCCTGGTCCACCCAACCGCGTACGCTCTCAGAACGGATGTGCTCAGGAACAGGCGATGGCGCGCCGTACGATCTTCGCCGCCCAGGTCTCGATCGGCTCGCCGTCCCTCCTGGCGGCTCTCTCCAGACCCTCCAGGTCCTCGGCCGAGAACTGGAGTTTCAGCGGGCGCGCTTCGGGCTCGGAGGTGGTGTCGAGCAGGGCCGGCGTCGACGTGGACCCGGCCGCTGTGCGGTCGATGCCGCTTGCCTCGTCGTCGCTGTCGGCATCTGACGGCGTCAGGTTGCCTTGCCGCATGAGCAGACTGCTGCGAACCTCACGGCGCAGCTTGTTTCTGCTCCAGCCCAGTTCTTCCGCCTTCCGCAGCCAGTAGTCCTGCTCCGGCTGTTCAAGGGCCACGACTTCGAGATGGTGGCTGAAGCTCAGGGCTTGATACCTGCGGGACAACGAAAACGCGCGCGCAACCCAGCTGTAGTTGCGCAGGGTCTGGTAACTGAGCGACGTACGCCTGATGGCTTCCTCGTAGCGGTCGTGGAACACGGACTCGCCGTAGACCAGCCAATCGGCGATCCACCAGGTGGAGGAGTCGGCGAAGGAGAACAGTTCGGTACCCAGATCTTCCCAGGTGCTGAAGCTCTGCTTGGTCGTGAACAGCAAGCCAGATTTGTGGAGCTGGACACCCGAGCCCCGCGGTCGCCGCGCAACACCTGCCGCTGCTGTGTGCCGTGCGGCTTGGTTTGGGGAGCTGACAACCTTACGCACCGTTACCCCCTGGACACGTTCCGCGCATCGTCTGACCTTCAGTGATCGTATCGATCACCGAAGGCCGTACGCACGTAACTTTCACGCCGTGATCATTCTTGATTGGCACTCTTCCCCAAAGCCTGGCGTTTAAAGCCAATTGGCTTACGTAAGGATGTGACGGTACTGCCGAATAGCTTCGAATTAACTCTCGGATGGGCGGCGGAGACTTACGCTCGCAGCCGCTATCCGGATGTGTCAACGGTGTGTAACGCGAGGGAAGTTGCTCACCGCGACGCAAACCACGAGGTCGCATGCGCTCACGGATGCCATGCAGCGCAACGCCGTGACATGGATCACTATTCCTTGCTCTGGCGCGGCCCCGACCTGCGCGTATGATCCCGAAGGTGAGTGACGCCAGCGGAATTGAAATAGCCACCGATGTGCCACGACAGGTTCCGCTACGGCGCAACAGGGGCTTTCGAATGCTGTGGATCGGGCAGTTGCTGTCCGATACCGGCACACAGATCAGTGGGATCGCCTACCCGCTGCTCATCCTGGCCTGACCCATTCGGCGGTGCTCGCCGGGGTCGTCGGCACGGTGCGGGCCATTACCGTGCTGTGCGTGAAACTGCCCGCTGGGGCACTTTCGGACCGGTTCGACCGGCGACTGACGATGATCATCTGCGACATCACGCGAGCGGTGCTGCTGGCTCTGCTCGGCATTCTGATCGCACTGGATGCCGCGTCCTGGCAGGTGGTCCTGGCCGTGAGCCTGATCGAGGGAGCTGCCGGTGCCGTCTTCGATCCGTCCGCCGCCGCCGCGCTGCCGGGAATCGTGCCGGACGAGCAGCTGGAGCAGGCGTGGGCCGCTAGCCCGTCGCGGGTCTTCATGGCGGTTTTCCGGTCACCTGACGCTTGACGACAGGCAGTCAGGGGCTCGAAGACCCGCCGGGCCCTTGACGAACTCTCGGAGCTCGAAGCAAGATCGACGGCGCAATGCAATCGGTCGCCGGAAGGTCACTCGACGCGATCCACCCTTGTTCGATATATCAAACACGAGGCACAGGGGCGCGCTTATCCCCTTGCATTTCGCCCGTTCTCGGGGGCATCGTCGCGAATCGGAAGGAAGGCAATTCCATCAGCGAACGCATATTCCTGTACGGCCCGCCGTCCTCTGCAGCCGACCTTCGCATGTTCTGCCTGCCGTACGCGGGCAAGGGCGCCAGCCTCTATCGGCAGTGGTGGGAGGGCTCGGACCAACGGATCGAGTTCGTGCCGGTCCAGTTACCGGGCAGGGAGAACCGTTTCCGGGACAGCCTTGTCCACGACATGCACGAGCTGGTGGACTTCCTTGCCGCCGATCTTGCGCCGCATACGGATCGGCCCTACGCGCTGTTCGGCTACTGCATGGGAGCAGGCGTCGCGTTCGAGCTGGCGTACAAACTGTCCGACCTCACCGGGAACCGGGCCCAGCACCTGGTCGTCGCGGGGGGCGCCCCGCCGCACCGGCTGCAGGCCGTGCCGTCGGCGCAACCGCGCACGGACGAGGAGTTGATGACCGAACTGCGGGGACTGGGCGGCACACCCCAGGAGGTACTGGACGACGAGCGGCTCCTCTCGTTCGCCCTGCCCGTGCTCCGCGCGGACTGGCGCGTCGTAGACGGGTACGGCTACCAGCCCAGACCGGCACTGGACATCCCGATCACGGTACTCGGCTCCACCGACGACCCCGGTCTCCCCACGGACGAGCTCCAGCACTGGGACCACCACACCCATGCCGGCACCAAGGTCCACGTCTTCCCCGGCGACCACTTCTTCGTGGACCGCTGTCGTGAGGAAGTCCGAAGCCTCCTGGTCAGCGAGCTGACTGTCGACACGAACGCGTCGCGCGCGGCACCGCACGACCTCGATGCCGCCGACGAAACGACGTGCTCGTCGTGACGGACGATACGGACAAGACTGGTCCGGACCCGGCCGACGACGACCGGATATCGAAAGCGTGCGCAACGCTTGGCCACGGCGACGACCTGCGCGACAGGGCCGGAACCGCGCCCGCCCGGATTCTGGAACTCGGGGCCGGCATCGTCGCTACCACGGATGACTTACTGCCGCAGCTGGCCGCCACTGGGATCAAGCTGCGTTACGTTTACAACGATATCTCACCAGAGTTCCTCAAGGCGGGGGGCGAACGCTTCCCCGCCCACCCGTTCGTCGAGTTCGAGTTGCTCGATATCAAGAGGAGGAGTGGGCTGGCCGCACCGCCGGCGGACGTGTTGCTGTCGGCGAATGTGCTCCACAACGCCCACGATGTCGGGGCGACGCTGACGCAACTACGGCGGATGACCGCGGACCGGCGCTGTTCATGCTGTCGGCCCCCGAGGAGAAACCCCGGCCTGGCTCGGCCGACTTCCGGTCCGCCGAGAACTGCGTTTTGCTCACCCCCGCAGAGTGGCACGAGCAATTGCGTCTGGCCGGCTTCACCTCAAAAGCCACAGTTCCGGACGGAAGGGGGGCCTGCGGCGGTGCTGAAACAGCATCTCTACGTGGCCACCCCCGGCACGGCAGCATGACATGGGATTGCAGAGAATCTAGTGGGTCAGGAGACCGCATTGTCCTCTCACAGCAGCACTCGGGATGTCATGTCCCAGATGTGGCTCCAGAGCCTTGGCCGTTCGACCGATGGCCAGGTTGAGGATCACGAGAAGTTCTTCGAATGCGGAGGTGACTCGATCGGCGCCATCAAGCTGTACATGGAAACGGAAGAGCGGCTTGCCCAGCTCGTCGATGCCGCCGAATTTCTGGGGACCCTTGCGGAAGGCGATTTCGGGGACATCGTGCGGCTGGCGGAGGGCGCCGGGGGTGAAAAGGTTTCCGCGTAGGCCTTCGAGGTCACGGAGGGTCGCCTCGTCACGAGAATCCGGCGAGACCCACTATTCAGGTTCAATCGGCGATGTCCGGCTGTCGTGACGAGTGGTGATCCCTGCGGTACGTCGGCCTTATTACTCCAGTTGCAGTTCGCTATCGCCGCTGGTCAGGAGCCTGTTTCCGACTGTAGCGAGCTGACGGTCCGTCACGTGGCGGGAGTTCGTGACCGGCGGTGCGCCGCTTGTAGTGGCAGCGTCTGGCAGTCGCCTGGTGACGGCGCCACCACCGGGACCATCTCAGTACCTGATCAGTGTGCCGGTGGTGTCCTGCGGAAGGCGTGGGCGAGCATGGCCAGGGTGATGTGCCGGTACCAGCCGATGTACCGGCGGACCTCGTACTGGTCCAGGCCGCACTCGTTCTTCGCTGTCTGGAAGCACTCCTCGATCGCCCATCTGGAGCCGGCCACGCGGACCAGTTCGGAGACGTCCGTCTCCGTGGGGGCGAAGGCGAGGTAGTAGGCGATCTCCTCGGGGCGGGCCAGGCTACGACGGGCCAGCACCCAGCGGTGATGCATGGGTGTCCCGCCGTTTGTGTCGTCGGTCGCGGGGAGCCTGGCTGCGGCCCAGTCGTAGACCCGAGGCCCCTTCGCGCCGTCGCCGCACGAGATTCGCTCTCAGGCGTCGTCGGGGGCACCGGTGAGAACATGGTCGATGCGCCAACTCCCCGCAGGCGACTTGACTTGCTGCGACTTGGGAACCGCCAGGACGTAACCCACCCCGGCCTCCTCCAGCATCCGCCTAAAGCCCCGCTCCTGGCCGTAGGCCGCATCCGCGGTCACCCAGGCGATCGGCAGCGCGGATTTGAGTGCCCTCGATACCATCGCGCGCCAGTTCGGGCTTCGTCGCCAAGGACCTGTCCTCAGGAATTCTCGCCGTGCGGCACCGATCCGGGTCATCGCTCCAGGACTTGGGCAGATACAGCTCCCGGTCCACCAGGGCCCGCCCCTTCACCGAGGCATAGGCGGCGAACACGCCGATCTGGCAGTTCTCGGTGCGGCCGGCCGTCCCCGAATATTGGCGCTGCACCCCGGCTGAGACGGTGCCTTTCTTCAGGAAGCCGGTGTCATCCACGATCAGCACACCGTCAGGTCGGCCGAGCCGCTCGGCGACGTATTCCTGCAGGTCACCACGGATCTCGTCTGCATCCCACTGGCACCAGGACAGCAGCCGCTGCAGGCCGTAGGGGGTGGCATGGCCGACGTGCTCGGCCAGCTGCCAGCTGTTCTTCCGGCCGACCGGGCCGAGCAGCCCGCGCACGTAGTCCTGCATCCGACGCCGCGGCTCGATGCGCCCGAACCGCTGCCCCACCCGCAGCAGCAACGACTCCAACTCGGTCGCCCACAGCCCTGCTTCGATATCCGGCTCCATGGCAGGCTCAACGCGCCCCAATCGGGCGGGTCACGAACCACCATCTGCCCTGATGCAGCGTCAGCTCACCAGACTCGAAACTGGCACGCTGACCAGGGCAAATGAAGAAGCGCAACTGGAGTACTAAGAGATTGTCTCACGTGGTGCGAGCTCGTTGCGGCATGATGTCGGGCTGTGGGTGTTGATCTGTCGCGCCGGCTGGTGCCGGATGGGTTGTGGGAGCTGACTGCTCCGTTGTTGCCGGGGTTCAAGTCCCGTCCGCAGGGCGGGGGTACAGCCCCGGTGGACTCACGGCCTGGACGAAAGTGAGGGTGTGGCGGAGGTTGCACCAGGCGGTGCTGGATGAACTCGGCGCGAGAGGCGAGATCGACTGGACTGCGGCGATCGTGGACGCGGCGAGCGTGCGCGCGAAAAGGGGGGCTCGCTGACCGGGCCGAACCCGGTCGATCGCGGCAAGAAGGGCAGCGAGCTGCATGTCCTGTCCGACACCCAGGGCATCCCGCTTACCGTCGGTGTCTCCGGTGCGAACGTTCATGACACCCACGCGCTGCGGCCGTTGGTGGGCGTGATACCGGCGATCCGCTCCCGGCGCGGACCGCGTCGCAGGAAACCGGGCCGGTTCCGGGCGGACAAGGCGTACCACTCCGCCGCTCACCTGGCCTGGCTGCGGGAACGCGGCATCGTCCCGCGTGTCGCCAGGCCCGGCATCGAGTCCGGTGAACGCCTCGGCCGCCACCGCTGGAAGATCGAGCGGTCGATCGCCTGGCTCTTCGGCTATCGCCGCCTCACCGCCCGATACGAACGAAAAGGAGAACACTTCCTCGCCTTCCTCGGCCTCGCAGCCGCCCTGACTTGCTACAAGAAACTCGTGAAACTCACCACGTGAGACATTCTCTAAACTGAAGAAGTATCTTCTTGCTGTCAAATGGGGAATGCGGTCGCAGTTTGTATGCGCCGCGAGCCGCATGAAGCCGCATGCCGCCACTTGTCCCGCCGGCGAGACAAGCGGCGGCACGTATCCGTGTCACCAGTTGGGTCAACGCTGGGCTTGACTTCGACACTGCTGCATAGCATAGCGCCAATGCGCATCAATGATGCTGGTACATCCTGGACCCGGCTCTGCATTGATCGATGAGGGGTGCAAGTGTGGTGGATTTCAGTCTTTTCTACTTTGCCAATGACAGTGGATGTGCCGAGGGGGATCGGTACCGACTACTGATCGATGGCGCTCGTTTCTCGGACGAGCATGGATTCCATTCCATATGGACACCGGAACGCCATTTTCATAATTTCAGAGGAACTTACCCGAATCCGTCGGTAACCAGTGCAGCGATTGCCTCGATCACTAGTCGCGTTAAAATTCGGGCAGGCAGCGTTGCAGCACCCCTGCATTACCCATTGCGGATAGCCGAGGAATGGTCGGTAGTCGACAATATATCGCATGGTCGCGTCGGCGTGTCCTTTGCCTGACGGGATGGGAAACCCTGCGAAGGTGCGGTCATTTCCTCCCCCGGCGCAGGCCGAGTTGCCTGTTTGGATCACTAGCGTTGGCGACGTCGAGACTTTCCGAAGCGCGGGCCGCATAGGTGCTGGGCTGCTTACTCACCTGCCCGGTCAAAGCCCAGATCAATTGACCGAGAAGATCTTCGAGTACCGTAAGGCCGCGTCTGAGGCGAGCCAGGATGGATGGTCGGACCACGTCGTGGTCGTGGTGCACACCTTCCTGGGTGAGGACAATGAGACCGTCCGTGAGCTTGTCAGGCCAGCACTGTCGGCCTACATGCGCAGCTCTCTCTGTCTCATAACCCGGGAGGTGCCGGGGAGGGTGAGAGCGGCCCCGACAACGCCGGGACGGACCAGTACTGCCAGATGGTTTGGGTCCGGCAAGCGTGACGGAGAGGAGTACGAGAGGAATCAGTGGTTACGTCTCTTAAGGACTCACCGGCTCAAATCTGGTGGATACGGGCCGGGTGCGGCGCATCCCCGGACCGGGCGACCGGATGGGGAACTCCTGGGCGTTCATATGGATGTGCGTCGGGAGGCCACGGTGAAGAGCTGCGGGGTAGCCGTGGCGATGCCGCAGGGACAGAGCTGGGCTCCTACTTCATCGAACGAGTCGCAGTGAACACGGGATCCGTCCCGGTCCTGCCCCGTTTCCGGGCTGCCAGCCCGGACGGCGGGCTGGGTCCACTCGGCAGTTCTGCACTTATGCTGGGGATAGTTTATTGCTCGAGAAGGCGCACTGTGTCTTTGCCAGACTCAAGTGGAACCAGCTGAGCGTCCGCAGGTTCTTTGGGCACCATGATCTGGCCTACATAGACTGATTCTATGCCACATGTTCAATTGTTCTCAATAATTACTATGTGGTGCATCAGCGGAATTGTCCACTGAACAGATCCGTCGCGACGAAATTGGGACCGGTGGTATTTATGCTTACTGAAAACGCAATCGAGGCCTTCTCTTCTCGACCGGTGAGGCAGGGACCTCTAATGCAAGGGCAGGAATATTACTGGTTCTTCAGTCATGCAGCTCCTCAGTATGGCGGCATCATCACGACAACCACCTGGTCCCTCCCCAGTGGGGCCACCGTTTCAGTGATCGGAGAAATACTCGACGAGTTGGTACGTCGACACGAAGTGCTACGAAGTACATTTCCCATCTGTGACAATGGCCACCCTGTCCAGCGAATTCATGAGCCTTATCACGTGCAGATTCATCTGGGGGCCGAAGGCGAGGACGCCCAGTGCCTGGCTACACACCTGATGAGTCTATCGATGGACGTCTCTGTCGACTGGCCGGTCAGGGTGGGACTCATAATGAAGGAAAATGAGCCGCATGAACTCGTCCTGGTTGCAAACCACATTGCGATTGACGGGCACACGATCATGCTCCTGCAGCGGGAGTACGAAACTCTGGCAGGTAGGGGAAACTCCCCAGTGCCATTGGGTACGCCTACACAACCTCTTGAGCGCGCCCGCGCGGAGCGGATCAGCAAGCGCACTGACCAGTACTTCCGCGATTTCTTTGACCGAATGCCCAGCAGGATGTTCCATACATATCACCCAGGGGCGCGAAACGGCGGTTCTGGTTTCGATGCCGCAACTCTTTGCATGCCTGGAATTTCCCATTCTGCGGAGCGCATTGCAAAAAGGCATCACGTTACACCTT
The DNA here is from genome assembly GCF_040704615.1 of Streptomyces sp. NPDC046862. NCBI lineage: Bacteria > Bacillati > Actinomycetota > Actinomycetes > Kitasatosporales > Streptomycetaceae > Streptomyces > Streptomyces sp. NPDC046862. Next base: position 71,639 of record NZ_JBEYXP010000013.1, read on the forward strand.
CGACGGTTTTCGCAACTGCCTACACTATCGTTGTTTCCGCGCTCTCGGGGCAGCGAAGTTGCGCATTCGATTCCGCCTCGATCAACAGGCATGAAGAGGCCACACAGAACGTCGTGGGCTGCCTCTTCCAGCCCGCACTCTCATTTGTGGACGTCCATCCCAGGGCCACTCTCAAGGCGACCCTTCGAGAGGTGTTTCGAGCGACACTTTTGGGTCTCCGGCACGGACAGTATTCCTACTGGCGGATGCGCGAGCTTATGTCCCGTGCATCCAGTACTCGCGGCACAAATCTCCGTTTGGCTGTGCACTATAATTACTTGCCAGTCGATAAGACTCCCAAGCAGGCAATCGCCAGCCGGCCGGAAATATTGCCCTGGCGGTCGTATCCGCTGGAATGGGAGCGGAACGTGGATTGGGAAGACTATGATACCGACCTATATTTCAGGGTTGGAGGGGTCGGTAGTAAACTGGACGCCTTGTTCCTGTTGGCGCACGAGTCGGTGCTCAACCCGTCTCAATTGGAGAATTCCCTAAGGGCTATCGCCGGTATTATAGCGGAGTGGGCTGATCGTGTAGAACTTGAGAATCAGACCATCTCCGACATAGTCGAGCAATTCAATGTTCCAGTCATCAACCCAGGCGCTGACTGGGTTTATGTAGACCATAGCTGGATAAATACCTCTGAGCTGACTGATATCCTAATGGAGTTGCCAGGAGTCGAGTTTGTCGAGGTGCAGGTGACAGCGCCCGGTGTATGTGGCGTGGAAGAGATTGACCACGATGTAGTTGGCAAGTTGATTGCCCATGTTGTGTCGCAACAGCGTGACGTTACCCCGGGCAGACTGCGGCAGCACGTGCTGGCTGCGCTGCCGGATAATCCAGCAATTATCACGCCTCATTGGTTCGCTGTGTTCGATGAGCAGCCCTCTGCGAGCGAGGGGTTGATGAATTGGGGCCGAGTCCGGCTGGAAGGCACCGGTGTCGCCCCCGATCTTGAGGTGTCGACCAGCAGTACAGAGCAGGTGCTCTGCGCGGTCTTCGCTCATTACCACGGATTTCCAGTCGGTAGCCTCGCCGACTCATACGTGCTCGCTGGTGGTGATCCGAGCTTGACACCAGCGCTGGTTCGCCACCTCGCTGACAAGGGGTTTCCTGGATTGCTTCCCGATGACCTTCTCAGCCCACGGCCGTTGAGGGCCATCGCGAAAATAATGGGTGGATTCAGTAACCGTATCCCAACCGAACACGACTTGTGAGTTTTCGCTGGTCAGGCATGGTCTCAGGAGCCATCCGCTTTCCGAAAGATTTGAACACCGATCATGGGTGCGCGATTGGCCGGTCTCACAAGGGATCGGCACGCACCTGGACGCTCCCAGCGATGGTGTCCCGCCGAGTGGTGTATCCGGTCGTGCGAGGCGAACGCGCGGGTGTCTGCAACCGGGGAGTGCACCTTCTGTCTGTGACTGCTCCCTGAGCAGAGGGAGGCTGCGACCAGACATCACCGCGTTCGCGGACTCCCACGGGGTGGCTGGGAAGAAGATCTGGTCGACCAACCCGCTGGAGCTGCTGAACCGGGAGATCAAACGCAGGGGCCGACCTCGTACAGGTCTTCCCCTAACCCACAGCCCTGGACCGGTTCGCCGCCGCGGTCCTGGCCGAGCTTCACGACGAGTGGCAGGTCTTCGACCGCCGCTACCTTTCCGAAAGCTCCACGCCGAACTCTTCACCGCCAAACCGTCCGAGGACGACCGGCAGCATCCCCCGCCAGAACCGAAGCAACTCGGCCAATGACTAAACCACTTCGCGGGACACGATCCTCCCGGCTCGGACGCACCGCTTGGTTGCCCCAGGCGAGGTTTGCATGCGAGCGATGACGAGGTGGTTCTTGGCACAAGCGGTCAGTCTGCCAGGGCTGCTGGACGTACAGCTTCCGTCCCGAATCGTCGGCGGGCGCGGTCGGCGGCGGCTTCGGCTGCACAGGCGCGGACGTCACTGGGATCCAGAGAGAGCTGGTGGTAGGCCCTGTCGGCTGGCAGCAGGTCGTCGGCACGGATCACGAAGGCGCGGACGCGCGCCCGCTGCAGTTCGAGTCTGCTCAGCAGGCCCAGGGCAGTTGCCACGAGGGCGGGTGAGTGGTTGGTGGGTTCAGGCAGTGTGCGCGTACGCGTGGTGGAACTGTGGTCGGCATATCTCACGGTGAGGGTCAGCCGACTGCTGATCTGACGTTCGCCGCGCAGGCGTTGGCCGATCTGGTCGGCCAGTCCCAGGACCGCTTGGTGGTGCTGCGTCGGGTCGAGGCAGTCCCGCTCCAGCACCAGGTCGGCGATCAGGTGCTCCGCCGGTTCCGCGGGGGTGACCGGGCGGGGGTCGTGGCCGCGGGCGCGTTCGGCGAGCAGCCGTGCTTGGCCGACGCCGAGGAGCCGTTGCAGGGTCGCCGAGGGGAGGTCGGTGATCTGGCCGATGGTGTGCAGACCGTATCTGCCGAGCGTCAACGCCGTGGCGCGGCCGATACCGGGCAGCGCGGTGACCGGGCGGGGGTGGAGCCAGTCGGCGGCCCGCTCGGCGGAGACCCAGGTGGTCTCGCCCGGCGCGGACGCGTCGGCCGCCATCGCCGCCAGCATCCGGTTGCCCGCGAGCCCGGCACTGCTGTCGATGCCGTACAGGCCCTTCAGTCTCATCATCGTCATCTGGACCATGTCGTAGGGAGAGAGGTCGAAGTACCTGAGCGCCGAGGTCAGGTCGAGCTGGACGGCGTCGGGCGGCACAGCCTGCACGTGAGGCGTGACGCCGCACATTAGTTCGATTATGTCACCGTACTGGTCCTCGGTGAGCGAGGCGTGCAGGTGGAGGTGGGCGATGTGCCGCTGACGTGTGGTCATCCTGCGCTCCCCGGACTGCGGTGGCCGAACTTCTTCAGGTCGGCGGAGCGGGTGCCGGCGGGCTGGAGATCGGCGTAGGGGTGCAGGCGCGCGCCAGCGGTGCCGTTGACCAGGGTGCGCTGCGGCTGGGCGGGAGTCGGGTGCGGGCGGCTCTCGCCGAGGAGGGCGAGTGCGGCCTCGGGGCCGTTGTCGCGGCGGGCGGCGGCGATCTCGTCCAGGTCCCAGGCCATGGTGCCGACGACGGTACGGCGGGTGCCGCGCACCTGGACCGTACCGCGTACCAACAGCAGCCCGCTGTGGAAGACGGTGTGCGCGCAGGCCGGGTGGGAGTCCTCAAAGAACACCAGGTCGACCAGGCCGAAGCCGTCCTCCAGGGTCACGAAGATGATCCGCTTGCCGCTCGCGATCGGCGGGGTCTGGGTGGAGGCCCGAACACCGGCGACGAGCACCTGCTGACCGGCGCGCATCCCGGCTAGGTGCGCCGCGTCGGTCGCGCCGATCTCCCGCAGCAGCCGGTGGTGGTGCTCCATCAGATGCTTGGAGACATCGATGCCAAGGGTGCTCAGCTCGGCGCTCAGCGCCTCCCGCCCGGTCATCTCCGGCAGCCCGCTCGACTCCGCCCCGCCGACGGCGCCCGCGACGATGGGCAGCTGACCCTCGTACGCGGACCGGGTCCGGGACTGGCGGTGCAACTCGACGATCTGGAGCAGCAGATCACGCCGGGTGAGCCGGCCGTCGTGCAGACGGTTCAGGGCGCCGATCTCCGCGAGGCGATCGGCGACCGGCCTGCTGGGACGGGCCCGCTGCCAGAAGTCCGACAGCGATCCGTACGGCTGCCCCTCCTCGATCCGCGCGCACTCGTCCTCGCTGATGCCGTGCACCGCGGAAAGGGCGAGGCGTACACCCCACTGGTCTCCGTCGGTCTTCTCCACGGTGTGCTTGACCTGGGAGCGGTTGACGTCGACGGGCAGTAGCTGCACGCCGCCTCGGCGGGCGTCGGCGACCAGGACGCGCTTGGGCCACATGCCGGGGTCGTGTTCGAGGAGGCCGGCCAGCAGGAACGCCGGGTAGTGCGCCTTGAGCCAGGCGCTCTGCAACGCCGGTACGGCGAAGGCGACCGCGTGGGCGCGGCAGAAGCCGTACGCGCCGAAGGCCTCGACGGTCTTCCAGACCTCGTCCCGGACGGCCGCGCTGTAGCCACGCGCGCGTGCCCGCTCGTGGAACCAGTCCTTGATCCTGGGCAGTTGCTGCTTGTCGCCGAGGGCCCGCCGGGTGATCTCCGCGAAGGCCCGGTCGCAGCTGGTCATGACTGACAAGGTCTCGATGATCTGCTCGTGCCAGATGGTCACGCCGTAGGTGTCGGCGAGCACCGGCTCTAGGTCCGGATGGGCGTAGGAGGGGGTGCCGCCGTGGCGGGCGGCGACGTAGCGCTCAGGCATGCCCCCGGCGACCGGGCCGGGTCGGAAGAGGCTGATGTCCGCGATGACATCCTGCGGATTGCGAGGCTGCAGCCTGGACAGCAAATCCTGTTGACCGGCTGATTCCAGTTGAAATACACCCAAGGTTTGACTTTCCTGGATGAGTTTGAATGCGAAGACGTCGTCGAGTGGCACCTGCTTGGGGTCGTCGAGGTCGATGCGGTTGCCGGTGGTGCGTTCGATCTCGGCGACGGCGTGGGCCATCGCGGACTGCATGCGCACGCCCAGAACATCCAGTTTGATGTTGCCCAGCGCCTCGATCTCCTCCTTCGCGGCCATCGCCATCGGGTACTCGCCCTGCGGGGTAGGCTGCACCGGCAGCCGGTCCAGGAGCGTCGCATCGCTGATGACCACGCCGCAGGGGTGCATGGCCATGCCGTGAACGAGGGAGTCGAGCCCTTCGGCGAGCTCCCACAGCGGCCCGTACCGGTCCGCCTCACCCGCCAACTGCTGCAACTCGGGCAGCTCGGTGAGCGCGGCGGTGATGTCCGATGCTCGGAAGTGCGGGAAGCTCTTGGCGATCCGGTCCACGTCGGCTGGTGGGATCCCCAATGCGAGGCCGGTGTCTCGAAGAGCTCTGCGGGCGCGGTAGGTCTCGGGCATGGCGGTGACCGCCACGCGTTCCTTGCCGAAGCGATCGAAGATCGTGTCGTAGCACTCGAGCCGTCGGGCGGACTCCACGTCGATGTCGATGTCGGGCAGCGAGGCCCGGCGCACGCTCAGGAAACGTTCGAACAGCAGGCGGTGGTCGAGCGGGTTGGCGGTGGCGATGCGCAGAGCATGGCAGACCATCGACCCGGCGCCCGAGCCGCGAGCCGCGACCCGGATGCCCTTGGCTCGTATGTCGGCCACGACCTGGCCGACGGCGAGGAAGTACGAGTCGTAGTTGAGTGCGGAGATCACATTGAGTTCTTCGTCCAGCCGGTCAAGCGCCACTTGGTCACGGTCAAGGCCGCGTCGGGCCAGGCCCGCCTCGCACTGCCGGCGCAGCAACTGTGCGGCTCCGCCCGCTCGGGGCTCGGCGCCGAACAGGGACGGTTCTGGGAAGTGCCGGGCGCCGAGCCCGAGGTCCGCCAGCGGGTCGACGGTGCACGCGGCCGCCGTGGCGGCGGTGTCCGCCGTCAGACGGCGGGCTCGACGGATGCCCCCTCCAGCACATTCGGCGATCATTCGCGCGACGGTCTCCATCCCTCGTTCGTCCTTGAGCCAGCGCTGTCCGCTGTCCAGGTGCCGCCAGTCGATGGGGCGCAGCAGCCGGGCGGCGTCCAGGACGTCGGCGAGCCGGTGCTGGTCCGGGTCGGCATAGCGGACGGCGTTGGAGAGCACGGCGGTGGTGCCGGTGCGATCGGCCAGGGCGAGGGTGCGGGCGGCCAGGCGCAGGGATCCCGGACCGGTGCCAAAACGTTTCTGTGCAACGGCTTCCAGCCGGACCTCCCGCCCGAAGATCTCCTTCCAGGGCGCCAGCAGCTTCATCGCGACGTCCTCGCGACCCACCGACAGCGCCCGCACCGGCTCCGAGAGCGGCCCGAGCAACACCGTCAGCCCGGGACCGCCGTACTCGCGCAGCGCCTCCCACGGCACCACCGGCGGCGTACCGGACAGGGCGCCGATATGGGCGGCCGACGTGATGCGGCACAGCCGCGCCCAGCCCGCACGGTTCTGCGCGAGCAGCACGAACCGCAGCGGCGGCTCGATCACGTGCGCACCTCCACGCGCCGGGGTACGACGGCGCTGGGCTGGCGGCGGAGGCGCGAGGGCCTTCACCGCCAGGTCGACACCGAAGAGCGGCCGGACCCCTTCCTTCGCGCAAGCCTGCGCGAACCGAACGGCACCGGTGACCGTGTCCCGGTCGGTGAGCGCGAGCGTCGCCATGTGTCGCTCTGCGGCCCGCCGGGCGAGCTGCTCGGGATGGGAGGCGCCGTAGCGGGCGGAGTAACCGGACGCGACGTGCACGTGGGCGAAACCCTCCATGCCGCACCTCCATCACTCCACCCCTTTTGAACCATTCGCCCGATACATTCACCGTACTCTCGTTCGATTACTCTAACCCCATCAACCCCGGTCAGCGACCTACATTCGAACAGATCATCGATTCCTTGGGGGGTGGGCAGCCCCGAAACCAGCACGCCCCGTCAGCTCCCCAGCTGGGTGGGGCGGTTGGAAGAAATCGCCTCGCCATGCGGAATTCGAGGCGGGTGTACGTAACGGCCTGCAAGTTGAACGTTACTTTTGGTAACGGATGAGTCCTCTGTCGATCACCGGCTCTCGGGCTCGCTAATGCCGTCAAGTCGGCCGACCGCCCGCTGTCGCCGATCGCCCTTCGTCAGCAGTTCCCAGTAAAGATCTCCGGAGGAGAGGCCACGCTCCAGGAGGAGAGGAACGCCGGCAACCGATCGAGCTCGGAGGGCAGGGCAGCAGGGCCAAGCCCACATTCACGGGCGATCCGGTCCACCTCGACACACCCATGCCCAGTCGACGAATCCGCGTGTGCTGCAAGGCAGAGAGCGACCAGTCGCAGACTCGGGTCGTCGGCGTCTACGCAGCCGCCTCCTGCCGTACGCAGCGCCCAATCAGCAGCGCGCCTGCGGTCTGGACGTGCGGGTGCCAGCAGAACGTCGTCAAGGATCTGGGCGACCACCGCCCTGCCCCTGGAGTCTGGGACGGTCGGCATTCTATGGAGCCACCGCCCCTGCTCCAGCTCCTTCCACGGGCGTGGATCACGATCGAGGCGAAGACTGCGCAGGACCCCAACCGGCAACCGCACCCGCCCTTCGGAGTCCATTCGCAGCACGCACTGCACGGCAAGGAGCCTGGCCGCAGCCCCGCAGTGGCTCGGCAGGGCCGCGGCCAAATAGCTGAGCATTTCTCGCACACGAATCTGGTCTCCCGGCCCCTTGGGCCGTCGGTCACGACGGCGCGAGGCGCCCTCCGGCGACATTGTGGCCGCACGCAGGAGGGTTTCCGGGACCACGGCCGCCTGCTCCGTCATCGACGCACAGGCCGTACACGCGTCCGCAAGGCGCCAGAGCCGTCCGCCCCGCTCTCGCGCAAGAAGCAGACGGATGGGGCCGGCGCAGCCGCGGTGACGGGGGTGCCAGCGGCAGCCTCGTTCATGACACTGGCAGGTGCGCATGTACGGCGGCAGGACGTCGCGCCTGGCATGCGCAGCCAGATGCTCGATCGCCGCGGAACGTGCGGATACGGCAGCGAGCAGCACGCCCCGGTGGCCACACTGCTGACACACGAGCTGTGGCCCGTCAGCGCCAGGTCGCAGCTCCACAATCCAGGCACGCCTCATCGCTGGGCGTGTTGCGCAGAGCCTCATGGGCGCGCGCTCCTCCCGATTCCGTCCCGCGCCGCCGTCCACCAAGAAGTGCGGCGGGCGCACACGGTAGTGCAGACCCCTGCCCTTTCGCCCTGTGTCGCCACCTGCGGAAATAGGGCAGAGGTCTGCACTGACAGGGCAGGTGCCTGCCCCGTCGGATGGTCAGGTGACGATCTTTCCGCCCGATCCGGACTTCGAGGCACTCCGCCTGGAGCTCGCACGCCTGAGGGCGGCCAAGGGATGGACCTACGACGAACTCGCCGCAAGAAGCGGCCTCGCCCGACGGACTCTGATCGAGATCGAGCAGGGTCGCACGATCGGGACCTTGGAAACCTGGCACGCCCTCGCACATGCCCTGAGCACCCCGCTCGATGAGCTCTTCGCCACCTTGTGCAACGGTCACGAGCCCCCGAGAAGACCGACAGCTGACAGCCCCGGGACGGCCATAACCAACCGCCCGAATCGGTGACTCGGTACGAATGGGCGATCGCATGATCGAAAGTCAGTCCCACCCGATGCGGCAGTCCGGGGGACATCTGCGGTAGCGCCCCCGATGGAGCGGCGTGTTGGCTGGCAGGTTCGCCCCATGCGCTCCACACCCCCGTTTCCACGTCATTGGGATGGCAGCCTCGTCCATGTCCGCACGAGGCGGTCCCTACGCGTAAGCAACGACAGCGTCAGTCGCCTGCTGCGATGCGGTCAGAGCGACCGCTGCCGGGAGTGCGGCAACCGAATCGAGTGGTACCACTGCACCAACGAGCGGCTCATCCGTCTGCATCCTCGCGAGCTGCCCGCCGAGAAGGTGCCCGCCTCATGTCACTGGCACGTCAGTTCCGGTGTTGCTCATCCGGCGCGCGACGGCAGCGGATGGTGTCGCTTGCCGCACAGCATGCTGTGCCCTGCTCTCGAAGGTCAGCCGGCAGTGCCTGAACTGGTAGGACTGCGCCGTGCCCTGGCGGTCAACACCCGACGCCTGATCGTCACTGGTGCCTTCAATCCCAGCTCCGCTCCACCTAACGTCGACGCCTCGCCACGGAATGCCTGTCGGCCAGCGCGGCCCGTCGTACAACTCCTTCACATCCGCTACCTCGCCAACCGGCCGGTGGACGAAATCCAGTGCGTCGCCCAGACCCGACGCCGCCACCGCTGCACAAACTCCCTGCTCACACCGGAAACCCGGGCAGGCACCTGGACACTTGTGCCCGTCACCACAGCACACGGCCAGCTTTCCTTGCCCGGCGAAGTCATGGCCGTCTACGCGCTCACCGGTCTGCCTTATGCCGAGCAACTTCGTTGGAGGGCTCAACGCTGCCCCGAACACGCCGCGATTCCCACAGCCACCGACGTAGCCGTAAACGAGTGGGAGCCTTTCGACCCGCTCATCCACTACGAACACGTGCACGCCCGAATCCCAACGCTGGCCAGGTTTCATGGACCGGCCGGCCGGAGCAGGAAGGCAGCACAGCCGTGACCGCGCACCACGCGATCGAGATCACCCTGACCCGGTCGGCCACTCCTTGTGAGCTGCGTCACGCACGCAGTGTCGTGTCCCTGGGGGCCAACACCGACCGCACCCGGCTGATGGCCCTGCAGCGCGTCAAGACACCTGGACGCGCGCTGCGAGTTCTTCGGCATCGACTCGATGCGCTGCTGCCCATCGCTGTCCTGACTACCCATTACCCGGACCGACAGGGCTGTGTTCTGCTGAACGTCGCTCTCAGCCGCGCCGCCCACACCGCCGTCCGGCAGGCCGCTGCAGCCCGCGGCCAGCAGCCCCGCGACTTCCTCAGGAAGACCGTGACCGCTGCTGTCACCCAACACCAGGAAGAGCGCGTCCGCCATTTGACGCACCAGTTGGAAGGCCTGCTGCCCCATCACAGCCCAGATGAACTACTGCTCTGCGCAGCCAGCACTCTCCTCAAGCACAGCCGGCTGCCAAGCAGCGAAACTTCCTTCACTCCCTCCTGAGGAGCCGTTGTGCCCACCCCGACCGACGAACAGGCCCAAGCCGCAGACGCCTTCCGAGGAGGAGACCACCTCGTCCTGCAAGCAGGAGCCGGTACCGGCAAGGCCACCACCCTCGCGATGCTTGCCGCCAATACCCAACGGCGCGGTCGTTACCTCGCTTTCAACAAGGACATCGCTCGCGACGCCGCCACGCGTCTTCCCCGTACGGTGATGTGCAAGACCGCTCACGCAACCGCGTATGCGGCCCTCGGGCACCGCTACGCCGACCGGCTCAACCGCCCCCGACAGCCTGCCTGGAAGACGGGGCAGGCCCTCGGCATCACTCGATCCATCCGTATCGGTGATCACGAGATCAGCCACAAGACGCTCTCCCACACGGCGCTTCGTACTGTCACGCGCTTCTGCCAATCCGCCGACCGCACTCCGGCTCACCATCACGTACCGCACCTGCGCAACCTCGGAACACGCACCGAACATGCCGAACTCGCTGACGTCATCCTGCCGTTCGCGGTCAAAGCCTGGACCGACCTACAGAGTCCCGACCAAGGCGTGGTCCGCTTCGAACACGACCACTACCTGAAGATGTGGGCCCTGACCGAACCCAAGATCGAAGCCGACTTCCTCTTCCTCGACGAAGCCCAGGACACCAACCCAGTCCTCGGTGTCACCGGGTCAAGGACTGCTCCCGCACCACCTCCGAAGGGATGATCGGCGGGTCACGGGCGATCCTGGACCGTACTGCTCAGTCGCAACAGCCCAGGCGGGAAACCGAATGAACGTGGACGGGACTCTCGCGGGCCGACTTACTGGCCGACTGGGGGCCGGGGTTCGCTCTCGAAGCGCGCCCACGACGGGGCCTTTGGCTTCGGCCCGGAATGGGACGGCAGCTTCCTGCGCCGGTATCCGACAGCAGGCGGTACTGAGCCGGCGATGGCCGCGATGGTGGCCGCGGTCCAGCCAGCGAGTGGTATCGCCTTTCGGCTCGTCTCCCGCGTCGTGCGGTCCGCATGCGTGATGGCGCGCTGCCCGGCGAGTACTTCCTCGACCATCAACACGGTCGCGTCATGAGCAGCCATGACCCCCACCCCGGTCGGACCCGGCTGCGGCTACATACGCGTCATTCAGCAGGCGGCGCAGGCGCTCGGGAAGTTTGACGTCCGCTTCGGCCGGGAGGTCGAACCGAAGATGGAGCAAGTGGCGGCCGCTCATCACACTCACTCGGCACTCCCCTGGCTCCGGTGGCCGCGCTTGCGATGGTCCGCCTAGCAAGTTCCAGCGGGCTGCAGGTTGGAGTAGGGGTGGAGCCGGGCCTCAGCGGTGCCGTCGGTGATAGGGCGATCTCGGTGGTGTGCCGGCCTGGCCAGGCGTTTCAGCTTGGTGCGGGTGCCTTCGATGTCACGAACTGCCCTCTCGCCGCTATGCAGAGGAGGGCGGGCAGGAAGGTCGCATCATGGGGATCGGCAGGATGGGCCTGTGTGGGCTAGGTCACATGACAGAGGTGCATAGTGGGGCAGGGGCCAGTGTCTTTTTGAAGGTACAGGGGCGTGCAAGGGTAAGGGGCGACGCTTATGGGGGAGTTGCGGGCCGATGCATTCGACCGGTTCGTGACGGCTCGGTGGTCGGCGTTGCTTCATCTGGCGCGGCTGCTCACTGGCGGTGACCGGCACCGGGCCGAGGATCTGCTGCAGGAGGCGCTTGTCAAGCTGTGGTTTGCCTGGCCGAAGGTGGGCGAGCAGGCGCCAGAGGCGTATGTGCGCAGGGTCCTTGTCCGTGCCGCGGCTCGCTCGGCACGGCGTCGCTGGTGGGGCGAGCACCCCGTGGACCAGTTGCCCGACCCGCCCGAGGTGGGGGATGAGACCGCCGCCGTGGATGAACGGTCCCGGTTGGAGGCCATGTTGGCGTTGCTGCCGGCGCGGCAGCGGGCTGCGGTGGTGCTGCGCTACTACCAGGACCTGCCCGAACGGCACGTCGCGGAGGTGCTGGGGTGTCCGGTGGGTACCGCCCGTTCGCTCACGGCACGCGGCGTCGCACGGTTGCGGCTGCTTCTGGCTGAGGCAGTCAAGCCAGTGGAGTGAAGAAGGAGCCATGGATCACTTCGAGCAGGACCTGGCACGGATGATGCGTGACAGCCAGGAGGACACGCCCTATGAGGACCGGCACCGCCGCCGACTGCAAGCCGGCGTTCGCGCCCGACGGCGGACCTGGACGACCTGGACGTTCACCTCCGTGCTGACCGCTGCCGGAGTTGGCGTGGGGCTGATGGTCCTGCCGAGTTCTTTCGCTCAGGGCGGGCCTGCTGGCCCTCAGCCCCGCCCTGTCACCTCTGCTGAGTCGGTCCCGATGCCGTCGACGGCCCGCCCCGCATCCACTGCCAAGGGGGCGCCGGTGCCGACCTGC
>NZ_JBEYXP010000013.1:83784-230198 GCF_040704615.1 Streptomyces sp. NPDC046862
CACGTCAACCACCAGGCCGACGCCGATGCCGTACCGTCCCTCAACTCCCGAGCCGGTCCCGATGCCGCACCGCCCCTCAGCCCCCGAGCCGGTTCCGATGCCGACCTGCACGTCAACCACCAGGCCGACGCCGATGCCGTACCGTCCCTCAACTCCCGAGCCGGTCCCGATGCCGCACCGCCCCTCAGCCCCCGAGCCGGTTCCTATGCCGACACAAAACTCAACCACCAGGTAGCGACTTGGCCAGATGCAGGCGGCTCCGACGGGTCAGGGCTGCCTGAGCCGGCGTGACTACCACCGACCGCAAGACAACTGATCCCTACTTGTCCTGCTTTTGGCGAGCTGGAAGCTGATCACGTGATCCGTGAGAACGCGACCGCGTTCGTCGGTATGCCATGGAAGGCGGCGGATCGCCAGCGACCTCCTGGGAGCGGCGGCTACGCCGCTTCCTTGCACGTCGAGCGGCGTGTATGTCCGTGCACGACCGCTTGGTCTTGCTGGCGCCTGGGCCGGCCGCACGCCGTCGTCTTCGACGAGACGTACTACGCCAGAGACACATGATCCGTAGAGTTCGGCTGAAGGGCATCTGGCCGGACCGCGAGTCTCCGACCGCAGATCCTGGCTGACCCTCAGGTGGTCCCGCTCTCCGATGTCGGGGCCTTTGTCGCGCATCCGCCGACGGGCAAGTGGGTTGGGTGATCGCCCTCGGCGAGTGGACGTTCGGCCTCACTGCCTTCGGCTGGCGCTTGATGACGGCGGTCCTGAGCACGCTGTCGTTGCTGATGCTCTGCGGGACAGGACGCCGCCTGTTCCGCTCGACGGTTTTGGGCTGCCTGCCGGAGCACTGGTGGCGGTGCACGGTCTGCACTGTGTGATGAGCCGCACGGCGCTGCTCGACCTCGTCGTCATGTTCTTCGCGTCTCGCGGCTGATGGAGAAGAGGCTGCGGCCGAGTTCGGTTGAGTCCTGACGGACCGACGCCTTCTCGCGCAGCCGGTCGGCGATATGGCCTCCGGTCGGGTCGGTTCCGTAACGCCAGCGCTTGCCTGTCCGACGGTTGATGCCGCGGATCCGGCAGGCTCCGGTGTTGCTCAGGCCCTGACGCATGATCAGGAGGCATGCCTCCCGCCCATGCGTCAGTTTCTTGAGCCCCGCGGCTTCCGGTTCTCCCGGATGTTGAAGTCCATCGCACCCCTTGAGCTGGGGTGTTGCGACGACCACCAGAACCTGAGCCCCAGGGGCGGAGAGCTCGTGCGGGGGAGGCCCCTCGCTCCTGCTTCGGGTGCCGCCCCTGGGTCGACCGGGTACTGGCCGAGTACGCTGTTCGGGCCGGCCGGGTTCACGCCCCATAGCCCCACCGATGTACCGGCTGACCTGGGCCTTCCTTCGGCCGAGGCGGTGCGGTCGCTCATGACCGGCCTTACCTTGACGACAACACGACAACAAGGTCGATGCAGCTGTGTACCCGAGCCGCCCGGCAAGGCCGGTAACTGCTGCTCACCGAGCAGAGCCTGCCCACCATGCGGCCGACACGTCGCGCAGGGTGTTGGTGCCGCAGTGCACCTCGCCCTGGCCGAGGTGGTACGTGTACCAGTCGTCGATGTACGACACTTTCAGACCGGCTTGTGTGTAGACGGCAGTGACCGCCTCCGTGAAGATGTCCTTGCCGCCGATGACCGGACCCCACTGGCGGGGGGCCAGATAGCGGTCGCGGCCCAGGAGTACGCCGTTGACTGCTCCGGGCACGTATGCGCTGGTCATGACCGGCGCCGGAGTCGTCGCGCGCGAGGTGACCGGCTTGTCGGCGAGCCACTTCTGCTGGCCGTGCTCCTTGAGGCTGTTCACCAGGGCGGAGTCGGCACCCATGCGTGTCAGGCGTGGTACGGGGATGCTCTGCCCGTCGTCGGTCCGCTCCTCCAGATCACGGGTGTACAGGGCGGGTACCCGTACGATCTCGTCGTCGGTGACGCCTGTCTCCCGCTTGAGGATCTCCAGGTTGGCAGCGATGCGCTTGGCGGCCATCTCGTTGTCGGCCACGAGGTGCCGCGAGCGAAGAGCCTGGTCGATGGTCTCCTTCGGGGCGGGGGCGCCGTTCATGCGTGGGACGGAGAACACCTTCGTCCGGCCGTGGCCGTCGCGCTTGGCGTCGCGCAGCAGCTTCAGCCCGGCGCTCGGGTCGGCGAGGCCGATCCGCCAGCCGCGCCTGGTGTCGGCGGGCAGGAACTGCACGAACTCGTCGACGTGTCCGACGCCCAGCCAGGAGGTGTCCAAGAGAAGAGGGCTCTGGAGGCCCTGTGACGTGAGCATCGTGCGCATCACCTTGGACGGGCGTATGTCGCTGCCCTTGCGTTCGCCCATGATGATCCGCCCGGCCGGGTACGAGCGCCCGTTGTGCGCGTAGGGAGGTATCGTCTCCAGGTTTCCCATCGAGTTGAGTGACCAGTCGTCCGGCGGGGCCGGGTCGGTGACCTGTACGACGCCCATGTCCCGACCGCGGATCTTCTCGAACAGTTCCCGGCCGGCTACCCGGTCCAGCTGGGCGGAGCGCAGCATCACACGCATGACCTGCGGGCGGCCTCCTGCTCCGGTCATGCTGACGTATGCCGGTTCGACGAAGTCCTGGGCCCAGGGATCTCCGTACTTCTCGAAGGTGACCAGCGGTGTGGTGATGCCGGCCGCCTTGACCTCCCTCGCCAGTTCCTTGACGAACTTCCGCTGCAGGCGCCCGTACTCGCCCTCGCCGCGGACCTTGGTGACCATCACCTGCTGGGTGCCCTGGAGGTGATGCTGGGTCAGAAGCGGAGCGGTGCGCAGGGTGACGGAGTCGGATGACGTCCCGGCGCTCGACTTCACCGTCAGGCGGATCACCGCCCTGCCGTCCCACCGGGCGCTGTCGCGGATCACGTCGGTGGCCTCGACGCCGAACCCCACGCCGGAGCGCAGCTCGGCGGCGGTCAGCCGGGTCCGGGAGGTCACCAGGGTCCATGTCCCGGAGCGCTTGAGGAAGACGTGAGTCTGCTTGGTCCCTGTGGTGACCTTCAGGCTGCCTTCGGCGTCCGCGGGAACGCCGGGCATGGGTACGGATCGGACCCTGGCGAGGTCGGCGGCGTCCGCCGTGCCGTTGACTTTCGTGTCCGAGGCGTCGTTGCACGCGGCCAGTTTGGCGTTGGACAGTGGTTTGCCGCCGGGGCCGGTGACGGGGCACCGCTTGGTGTCGTCGTCGAGGTTGGGCAGGTGGACTGCTCCGCGACTGACGGACCAGCTGTCCTCGCCAGATGTGTCGGTGTCGCCGGTGACATCGATCCGCCCGTCGCGGTTCACGTCCGCGCGCAGATCGGCCTGGGTGGCTGGACCCGAGGCGGAAGCGGGGAGTGCGGGGCCCGCCAGCACAGATCCCGCTGCGACGAGAGCCAGGACCACCGTCCCGGCAGGGTGTATACGCCTACCTATGCGTGAACGCACCATTGGCTGCCTCTCAGTTGGGGTGTTGTCGTGCAGCAGACAGGTCGGCGGGGAACCGTTCCGGGAGGGGCGTCGAGCTCCCGCGCCGACATGTCAGACAAGCTGTTGAATCAGGCCAGGTCACCGGCTCGCCGTCGGCCCCAGCAATCCCGGCAGCGGGTTGACGAGGCCACCACTCGGCTGGCGCTGGGCGGCGGTACCGGTGGGCCAGACCGCCGGGCAGTGGGCGCCCTTGCGGGGCGTCTTGAGGGTGAGAAGATATTTGTCGATGGCGCCCTGGGCGCACGGGCTCATCCAGTAGTCGCCGTGCCCGACTCCGTCATAGGTGAGGAGAACCGCCTCGTGGCCGATCTGGCGGGCTGCGTTGGCGCCCCATGAGTGTGGGGTGGCCACGTCATAACGGCTGTTGGTCATCAGGATCGGCGGAGTGCCGTTGACCCGCAGCCGGTGCGGCGGGTTGGTCACCTTGTTCGGCCAGTTCTGGCAGCCGGTCAGGTCCGTCCAGGCCAGGGGGTTGACCCGGGTGACGGGGGAGATACGGGCCAGTTTGCGCTCGTAGCTTGCGAGGGTGTTGTACGACCGCAGTCCGAAGTCGTTGTCCTGGCATGTCACCGCCAGGTACCCGTACTCTTCGGGCCTGCCGTGCCCCCGCGGGGTGAGAGACGGGCTGCCCTTCGAGGCATCCAGGCGAGCGAGATCCGCAGCGAACTCGAACCAGGAGGACGGGTCGTACATGGCCCCGAGCGCGGCGTTCCGGAGCTCCGCGAGTGTGTAGGTGCGGGGCGGTTCGCCCGGCAGAACGATACCGTCGGCGGCGCGGAGGGCGAGCGACTTGTACAGCGCGCGCACGTCACGGTCGTGCAGGGCGCAGGACGTGGTGCGGGCGCACCAGTCGGCGAACTGGCCGAACGACTCCTCCATGGCCACGGCCTCGGTCTTCTGGTAGGGCCAGGCGCCCAGGCTGTGGTCCATGTTGGAGTCGAGGGTCATCGCCCGTATGCGGCGCGGGAAACGCTCGGCGTACTGCTGGCCGATGCTGGTGCCGTACGAGACTCCGTAGTAGCTGATCCGGCGCTCGCCGAGGCCGGCCCGGATGGCTTCCATGTCGCGGACGACGCTCGCGGTGTCCATGTAGTCGAAGAGCTTCCCGGTGAGGTCCCGGCAGTTGCGGCCGAGGGCACCGTTCGACTTGCGCAGGGCGGTGAACGCGGAGGCATCGCCCGGGAAGAGCAGCTTGTTCTGGGCAACGATCAGATCCGAATCGCACATCACAGCATTGCTGCGTCCGACGCCACGAGGGTCGAAGCCCACGATGTCGAAACGCGCGCGCAGGGCCGGTGAGAAGGAGTCTGGGGCGGAGAAGGCAAAGTCGACGCCGGACCCGCCCGGTCCTCCGGGGTTGATCAGCAGGGAGCCGATCCGGTGGGCGCGGTCGGTGGCCGGGAGCCGGTTGAGCGCCAGGTCGATGGTCGCGGCGCGCGGCTTCCTCCAATCCACGGGCACCTTGAGGGTGGCGCACTCGAATCCGGACGCGCCGTCGGGAGAGACGCAGGGTTTCCAGGTCATGCGCCCGGTCGTCGGCGCCGTAGGCGAGGCGCTGGCTACAGAGGTGCCGGCGAGTAACTGGCCGAACATTGTAGTGATCAGGACGCCTACTGCCAGTCTGCTGCGGGTGCGCGCCCCTTGGGGGGCATTGAGGTGCACGAATGTTCCTCCATGACTGCGGAGTCTGTGGTCGAGTCCCCCTTCGACACGGAACGCACGTGGCCGAACGTCCGTGTGGAGTGGGCTACTTGACGAGCCATCGCATCACGGAAGGCGTAGAGCCGTCCCCCTCCGAAGGGCTAGGTTCTGCCTCGCGCACGCTTCCCCGGCTTGCAGAGCCGGGGGCTGGTGAACAGCAGCGAGCGGCAGAGAGGCTCAAGCAATCCTGAGGCCTCGGATACGCTCCCGCTGTGCGGCCACCGCCCCCTTTGTGCGGCTGTTGGACCTTCCGTGGCACGGAACTACTTGCCCGGACATTGAGGCGATCATCTGCGTGTGCGCGTAACCAACTACGGAGTGCGGGACGCCATTGCGCGTGCCTCTTATCCGGGCCATGGAATCATCGGGCTACGCGAAGGTGGAGCAATCGTGAGCCCGCCGCCTGCCCTATGTCGAATGGCAGTTGAACGTTCGAGGCGTCTCTGCCCCTGAGGAAGGAAGTCCCGTGACGGTTTCCGTACTGCTGGCTGACGACCAGGACATGGTGCGCTCCAGCATGCGCATCATGATCGACGTCGAGCCTGACCTCAAAGTGGTCGGTGAAGCCGCCGACGGCGAGGCGGCCATCGACATGGCTGCCCGGCTCTGTCCGGACGTCGTGGTCATGGATATCCGTATGCCCAGAATGGACGGAGTGGCGGCAACGCGTAGCATCAGGAGCGCAAGCAGCCCGCCGGCTGTTCTCGCGCTCACCACCTTCGATCTCAACGAGTACCTGTTCGGCACCCTACGAGCAGGAGCCGCGGGCTTCGTGCTCAAGCAGGACAGTGCCGCCACCCTGCTTGAGGGCATCCGAGCAGTTGCCCGGGGGGAAGGATTCGTCTCGCCTGGGCCGACCAGAAGGCTGATCGAGCGAGTGTCCGTTCCGGAGGACACCCCCTACGAGCTGCCGGCCGAAGTGACACGACGGGAGCGGGATGTCCTCGCTCTGCTCGGCCGGGCTCTGAGCAATACGCAGATAGCGCACCGCCTGCACATCGAGGAGAGCACCGTCAAATATCACGTCCAGAACCTGCTCACCAAGCTCGATGCCCGCACCCGGGTACAGGCAGCCCTCATTGCCAGTCGGGCTGGAATGGTGCCGGATTCCTCGGATGACGCGTAGAGGTAAGCGTTGTGGCGGAGGCTGTCCGAAAGTGGCGTACAGGCTCGACCTGATCCGGGGGCTTTCGTCGTCATCGGGATGGATCCCGCATGGGCGGACGCCACCGACGTGATCGGGCCTCCGAGGAGGTCCGGATCACCCGCAAGACACTGCTGGCGCTGCCCGATCCGCAGCCGCCCGCGCCGCCGGCGCCGAAGCTGCCGGAGCATCCGGCCTACCAGCAGATCATGGCGGTGTTCGCCGCAGCCGACATGCCGCTACGAGCGCGGCAGATGTGCGAAGCGATGGACCTATCGCCCTGACGTCCTCGGCGACTGAAGCTTGTACCTGGGCCGGTCGGAGAGTGCCGGGATTACTGTTCTGGGCGGTGATCAGTCAGATATTCTTTCGCTCTGCGGGCGTGTGGCTGCAGGGTTTTCGGCAGGGGCCGCTCGAGTTGATGTGGCAGGCCGGTGTCGATGCGCCCCTTCCACCATTGCGACCTCGGGAGCGCCGACGAGGCCATTACACAGCAGCGGAACCCGGGGTATCGGCATCACAACCACAGCAGCGCCCCGACGGGGCGCCGTAACGGAGTCCTCATGCTCGGCACGTTGAGCAGTTCGCCCGACGCACCCCGCTCGCATCGTGCGACGGTGATCGCCCTTGTTGCCGTGGCAGCCGCGCTCGACCTGGGCGACCTCTACTGGTTCGGCGTGACGATGTACGGGCTGCCGGTCAGCGTCGTTGCCGGGACCTCGTTGGGTCTGTCCGTGATGTGGCGCCGTGCGCGCCCGGTGGCGGCACTGGTCGTTGCCGGGTCGGGATACCTGGTTGCATGGGTCGGGGTCGTTTCCCTTCCCGATGCAGGGCTGGTGCCAACCATGGCCCAGGCTGCGGTGTGGGTGGTGGTGTTCAGCCAGATCGCCGAGGGCACCGCCCGTATGCGGCACAGCGCCATCGCCCTACTCGGTGTCTCTGTCGCACTGGACGCTCAGCAGCACATCCGGATGATGAACCAGAACAGCACCCCACCCGTGATGACTGTCTACGACGCCATGACTTTCACGTTTGTCCCGCTCGTTCTGTGCGCTGTCGCTGACACCGTACGAGGCCGGATCCAACTGGCCACCGCGCAGGCGGCGCAGGCTGAGCGGCTGCGCGAACTGGACGCACGCACCGCGGCACACAACGAACGGTTGCGTCTTGCACGGGAGTTGCACGATGTCGTAGCCAACAGGCTGAGTGCGGTTGCCATGCGGATCACCGCCGCCGGCCATGTCCGAAGGCTGCCGGCGACATCCGAGAGCGATGTCCTCGACGAGATCGGAGAGGAGATCGACACGGCCCTCGGCGAGCTGCGCAGCATGCTGGGCACTCTGCGCAGCGAGGGGGGCGGCGCGGACACCGCAGCTCCACCCTCGCTGGCGAACGTCGACGAACTGGCTGACCGTGCGCGCCGGGCCGGTGCCGAGGTGAAGATCGTCATCAATGGAACACCGGTGCCGCTGCCGAGCATGCTGGACCTGACGGCCTACCGCATCCTCCAAGAGGCTCTCGCCAATGTCAGCCGCCATGCCCGGCCGCCCTGCGCGACCCTGACGATCGATTACCGGACTGACGGTGTGTACCTCCGTGTCGATGACGAGGGCAGGCACGCGGGACCGGACGCGTTGCCAGGCCATGGCATCATCGGCATGCGCGAACGCGCGGCAATGTGCGGCGGCCGGGCCACGATGGGGGTTCGCCCAGACGGAGGCTGGACCGTTGAAGCAGCCCTCCCCCTGCCGGGCGTGTCAACTTAACACCCCAATCATGGTCCTTCCCATGTGCGCGGCCTCATCGGGGCGTGGTCACAGCTGTCAATCCGTTGGAACGCCGATCGTGCTGGTGTGGGACCGCCTGAACACCCTTCCTCTCCCGCGCCATGGGCGAGCTGATCATCGAGCGTGAGTGGCAAGCGTCGCCCTCGGCCAAGCTCAAGGCCTCGATCCTGCCCGAGGCCGAATGGTTGCTCGCTCATACGGTGATTCGGTGACAGTCATCGCCCCGTCGGCTCGGATTCAGCGAGTCCACCCATGCCGACAAGTTCTTCGCATGCCGGATACGTGTCAGCCGGGCAGCGTCCGCTGCTTTCAGCAGCAAACGAGCGCGGTGACCACGTCAAGGACCCACGTGCTGCCCGACGAGCCGGGGGGCGAGGTGCCCCGTGGGCAGCGTCACAGGTCAGACGGGATTGCGGGGGGTCGAGTGAAAAACGTAGTTTGAGCGCCTGATGCGTGTGAAAGGTGCTGCCGGTGGGACGACGTGAGAAGCCGGTCGATCCTGACGCCGGTCCCGTGCAGCGGTTCGCGCACGAACTGCGGCTCCTCCGTGAGAAGGCCGGGAAGCCGCCGTACCGGGAGATGGCCGAGCGGGCGCGCTACTCCATCACCGCGATGTCCCAGGCCGCAGCCGGTGATCAGCTGCCGTCGCTGGCGGTGGTGCGGGCGTACGCCGATGCGCTGGGCGCAGACGCTGAAGAGTGGGAGCGCCGCTGGCGGGAGGCGGATGCGGAGGTCCGGGCGCCCATGCCGAACGAGAAGCCGCCGTACCGGGGGCTGGCGCGGTTCGAGCCGGACGACAGTGATCTGTTCTTCGGGCGGGAGACGCTCGTCGCCGAGCTGGTGGGGCTGGTGCGCGAGCACCGGTTCGCCGCGGTGTTCGGGCCGTCCGGCAGCGGCAAGTCGTCACTGCTTCGGGCGGGGTTGATTCCGAGCCTGCGGCAGGCGGCGGCGGGGGCGGAGCGGCCTGCGGTGATTCGCGTGCTCGCGCCGGGGGAATTGCCCGCGCGCACGCACGCGGAGGCGCTCGTGCCGCGCGACGGGGACGGGGAGACCTGGGTGATCGTCGACCAGTTCGAGGAACTGTTCACCCTGTGCCACGACCGTGCGGAACGCGACCGGTTCGTCGACCTGCTGCTCGCGGCCCGGCGTCCGGATAGCGGACTGCGGGTGGTGGTCGCGGTCCGTGGCGACTTCTACGGCCACTGTGCCGAACACCGGGAGCTGGCCACGGCCGTCAGCCGGGCCGGCCTGCTGGTCGGGCCGATGAGCCGGGACGAGCTGCGCGAGGCGATCACCGGCCCGGCTGCCGCCGCCGGACTGAACGTGGAGCGCACCCTCACCGCCCGGATCATCGACGAGGTCGTCGACCAGCCGGGTGCGCTGCCCATGCTCTCTCATGCCTTGCTGGAGACCTGGCACCGTCGGCGCGGCCGCCTGCTGACGCTGGCGGCGTACGAGGGGACGGGCGGAGTACGGGGCGCGATCGCCGCGACCGCCGAGGAGGTGTACGGCCAGGTGTCTGCGGAGCAGAGCCGTATCGCGCGGCGGATTCTGCTGAGGCTGATCGCTCCTGGCGACGGCACGGCCGACACACGTCGTCCTGCGTCGCGTGCCGAGCTCGGCAGCGGTGCGCAGGGCGTGTTGGAGCGTCTTGTCGCCGCGCGTCTGGTCACCTTGGACGGCGACATGGTGGAGCTGTCGCATGAGGCGTTGATCAGCGGCTGGCCGCGTCTTGCGGGGTGGATCGAGGAGAGCCGGGAGAGGCTGCGCGCCCAGCGCCAACTCGGTGAGGCGGCGCGCGGGTGGGAGGAGTTGGCGCGTGATTCTGGAGCTCTGTACCGGGGCACGAGGCTGGCCCGGGCCGAGGAACTGTTCGCCCGTCAGCCGGGCGACGACCTCACCCAGCTGGAGAGAGACTTCCTCAGGGCCTCCCTGGCCGCTCAGAGCGCCGAGCGGGAGGCCGAGACCCGCACCGCGCGTCGGACGCGTTCCCTGGCCATCGCTCTGTCCGTGTTCCTCGTCTTGGCGCTGGCCGCCGGCCTGGTTGCCTGGCAGCGCAATGAGGTGAGCCAGGAGGAGTCCGCAAAGGCCACTGCTCGCCGCCTGGCCACGGTGGCCGACAGTCTGCGTTCCACCGATCCGCGCACCGCCGCCCTGCTCGGGGTGGCGGCATGGAAGATGGCCCCGCTCACCGAGTCCCGCTCGGCGCTCCTGGGGTCTCTGGCACAGCCGGAACGCGACGCTTTCACCGACCCCGTGGCCGGAATGGACGTCCGGCGCTTCCTTTCCGACGGCGGTCGGACGCTGCTCAGCGTGGTCGGCACCACGGTGACCGCCCGGAACGTGACCGACCACAAGGCCACCGCCACCTACCGCCTGCCGAGCGGTACGGAGGTGGGCGATGTCGGGCCCGACTCCCGGTTCCTCGACGTCATCGGATCGGACGGGGGAGGCAAGCTGTGGAACCTTCCGCAAGGCAGATCCGAGGCCGAGCTGGGCAATGCGGCGCTGTGGGGCAGCTCGTCGGACGGGAAGACGTACCTCACTGGATCGCCGGACGGCCCGGGCACAGCCGCCTTGCACCGGACGGACGACGGCCAGGTCCTGTTCACCACCGGCCTCGCGCGCACGCTCTCCTCGGCGGCGGTCGGCCCCGGCGGACGCCTGCTCGCCCTCTGCCCGGCCGACGGGCCACTCCAGCTGTGGGACACCGCCGGACGCAAGCGGCTGCCGGGAGCCTGGGAGAAGGCGGACAGGACCGTCTGCGGAACTGGTTCCGGTGCGGACGGCGGCTCCCGCCTGCTGCGGTTCAGCGCGGACGGCAGGCGGCTGGCCGCCGTCTACGGCACGCGGGCCCTGGTCTGGGACGTCCGCAGCGGACGCCCGCTTGCCGACTTCACCAGCGACGGGAGCACCGGCTTCACGCAGGCGGCGCTCTCCGCCAACGGCGAGTTCCTGGCCACAGCGGACGATCACGAACTCGCGGTCTGGCGACTGGCCACCGGCGGGACCCTGGTCTTCGACCGGCCCATGTCCAAGGACCAGGCCACCGGGCTGACGTGGGACCCGGGAAAGCCTGACCTCCTGCGCTACCTCGACGCCGCGACGGTCCACACCCTTGACCTGAGCGCCCGTCTCACCCCGCGGTGGCAGAACACACCGACCGACGCAAGCGCGCTCAGCCCGGACGGCCGCGCCCTGGCCACCATCACCCGTTCTGGCGCCGACTACCGCTTCGAGCTGCGAGCCACGCACACGGGCACGGTCCTCGCGCACGCGAGGCTCGGCCCGCTGCCGAGCACATCCGACGAGGACGTTCCCCTGTCAGCATTCAGTCCGGACGGCCGCGCCCTGGCCATCGCCGACACCGCGTCCTCTCACGGCTCATTGCGGCTGCGCTTCACCGTGTGGGACGTACGGACACACCGGATCCGTACGGTCTTCGACACCTCCGGCGCGGCCGACCGCCCTGCCACGGACCTCGCCCTGGGACCCGGCGGCCGTACCCTGCTGGCCGTCCGCTCCACCGTCGGCAACTCCGCGGCGGAGGTCTGGAACTCCCGCGACCACCGGCGATCGAGGACCGTGCGTGGCTTCTCCGGGAAGGCACTGGCCGGGCGACCGGACGGAGATCTGTTCGTGAGCTCCGACGATCAGTACATCGATCCAGGGGCCGAAAGGGTCAGTGGACGCGCGCTTGCCGACGGCCGCCAGGTCACCTCGCTCGCTTTCAGCCCTGACGGCACCCAGCTCGCCGTCGGCGACTCCACCGGGCACGTCACTCTTTGGGACGGCGTGCTCCGAGACCGCACCGGCGCACTGACCGGCACCTCCGACACGGCCACCCGGGGCGAACCGGAGGCAGTGGGGGCGCTCGCCTTCTCCGCCGACGGCGGCACACTCGCCGTGGGCGGCGCGAACGGGACGCTGAGACTGTGGGACACCGAGGGACAGCAGCTTCTCGGGACCGACCTGCCCACGCCCGGCGACGAGATCCGCTCCCTCGCCTTCGCCGAGGACGGCAGCACGGTCTACGCCAGCAGCCCCCATGTGCCGCTCCAGCGTTTCCCCGTCGGCCCGGACCTGGTCGTGCATCAGGTCTGCGCGCGCACTGGGGGCGGACTGACCGCAGCGCAATGGCGGTCCTACGTCCCCGACGCGCCGTACGAGAGCGTCTGCGCCACCAGCAACTGACGCGGCCGGTGACCAGGACCGGATTTTTCAGAGTGGCGCCGAGGGTCGCTGAAAAACGCCTCTGACCTGGACGCTCGTGACCAGAACATCCGCGGCGCCCGCCGACGGCGTCCGCCTTCCCCTCACCCAGGTTCTGGTCACACATGCGCACTCACACCCTGCTGCCCTCGCTTCTGCTGCTCGGCACACTCTCGATCACAACGGCCTGTTCCCCCGGTTCCACGGAGCCGGCAGCCGCCGGCCCGCCACGAGCCGCTGCCACATCCCCCTCACCCGTCCGCAGCGTCGACCCGTCGAAGATCAAGGGCCTGCAGATCGTCAGCAACAGCAGCGAGCAGCGCTCCTGCCCCTTCGCCACGAGCTACCCGGACGTGCCGGGCGCGACGGCGATGACGGCCGCGATGAAGAAGGACGTGGAGCAGCGCCTGGCGACCTTCCGCGAGGGGGCGTGCAGTAACGGCTCAGTCGGCGAGCTCAACGTCAGCCACCAGTTCCTGGTGGCTTCCGGTGATGTGCTCGGCGTCCGGCTCACCACACAGGACGGCAGTGGCGCCGGGTCCGGGCTGTCGGCCAGGACGTACTGGTACGACGGCGACGCGGGCGACTACGACACTGGCCTCGGGCTCATCGCAGACGATTCCAGGGACGCCTTCATCACCGCCTTGAAAGGTGAGCTCAAGGGGCGCGAAGGCTTCGACGCGGCCACCTTCGACGGCGCTTTCTCCGACCCGGCCTCCCGCGCCGCCTCTCTGGACGACATGGACTTCACCGCCGACGGCCGGCTGCGGGTGAAATTGGACAGCGGCGAGGTGGGCGCCCCGGCCGCCGGGGCCTACCTGGTGACCCTCTCCAAGAAGACGGTCGCCCCCTGGCTGTCCGCGTTCGGCAAGCGCGCCCAGCGGCAGACCATGACGCCCAGCCGTTCGCTCGACCTGGGCGCGACGAACACCCCCGCCCCGGCCGTCCCCACCCACACCGCCTCCGGCGACGACGACACCGACTGCAAGAAGGTCACCTGCATAGCACTGACTTTCGACGACGGACCGGCGGCTCCCGAGACCGCGACCCTGCTGAATCACCTGGCCCAGTACAAGGCGCGCGCCACCTTCTTCACCGTCGGCCAGAACGTCGCCGCCCACCCCGACCTGGTCCGCGCCGAGGCCCGCGCCGGGCACGAGGTCGGCAACCACTCCTGGAACCACCCCGACCTCACCAGGCTCACCCCCGAGCAGATCGCCTCCCAGCTCAACCGCACCAGCGCCGCCATCAAGGCCGCCACCGGCAAGGAGCCCACCCTCTTCCGCCCGCCCTACGGCGCCATCAACTCCACCGTCCGGTCGGCCACCAGCCTCTCCCCGGTGCTGTGGGACGTGGACACCGAGGACTGGAGGTACCCCGACGCCGCCAAGGTGGCTCAGACCGTCATCGACAAGGCGAAGCGCAACAGCGTCGTCCTGATGCATGACATCCACCCCACCTCCGTCGCCTCGGTCCCGCAGATCCTGCGTACCCTCAGCGCCCGCGGCTACCACTTCGTCACGGTCAGCCACCTGCGCGCCACCCTCTGAGCACCCGCCCCACTCATCCTCGTACGCCAAATCCCCGTACACGCGAACGGAACTCCCAGCCCCAGCACGCCCGCCGACAGATCACTCGCCGAGCGTTCCCTGACTCTCAGCAGGAGTTGACCCTCGACACGTGATCGAGCTCCTGCCGCGAGCGGCCAACGGCGGCCCGAAGCTCGCTCATCAGCCAGACAGTTGACGAACTATCCGATTCCGGTATGGAGCCGGACACCGAAGGAGTAGGCATTGCTGCCCAAGTCAGTCAGGTGGGGCATGTTCCCCGCCCTCGCAGGTGTGGTGACAGTCGCGGTCGCCGTGTCGGGACCGGTCGCGCAGGCCGTCGTCCCCGAAGCAGCGTCGGTGGGGCAGCACGCGGGGACAGCCAGAACCGTCACCCTCATCACCGGGGACCGGGTCACCCTGCGCCCCCAGCCCGGCGGCAAGGCCCCCGCCGTGTCCGTGCTGCCCGGCAAGGGCCGCGAGGACATGGGCTTCCGTCTCGTACGCACCCTCCGTGCCGGGACGCAGCACATCAGCGTGGTTCCCGCTGACGCCGAGCGCTCCCTGTCCACCGGTACGTTGGACGCGCGGCTGTTCGACGTCACGGAGCTGATCCGCATCGGTCAGGACGACGCACGCTCGCACTCACTGCCGTTGATCGTCATGGAACGGGCAGACAAGGCAGCCGCCCGGTCCGCCCTCACCGCACACGGAGCCGACCTCGGCCGCACCCTGCCCGCCCTGAACGGCGGCACCCTCACCCAGCCCAAGAAGAGCACCAGCGGTCTGTGGCGGTCACTGCTCAAGGGTCAGTTGTCCAGCCGCGTCAGCAAGCTCTGGCTGGACGGCAGAGCGAAGGTCCTCGACGACGAGAGCAACAAGATCATCGGTGCTCCCACTGTCTGGAAGTCCGGCATCACCGGCAAGAACGTGCTGATCGCGGATCTTGACACCGGTATCGACGCCAACCACCCCGATTTCAAGGGACGCATCGCTGAATCGAAGGTCTTCACCGGCACCAGCATCAAGGACGGGTTCGGGCACGGCACCCACACCGCCTCCACCATCGCCGGCACGGGCGCCGCGTCCCGAGGCAAGTACGCGGGCGTCGCGCCGGGCGCAAGACTGCTCATCGGCAAGGTCTGCGACGACAGCGGCGCCTGCCCGGACAGCGCGATCATCGCCGGTATGGAGTGGGCCGCGGCCAAGCACGCCGTCGCCGTCAACATGAGCCTCGGCGACACCGTCACGGACGGGACCGACCCGGTGTCCACCGCCCTGAACCGGCTCACCGCCCAGACCGGCACCCTGTTCGTGGTAGCCGCCGGCAACGAGGGCGGGCCGAAGAGCAACGGTGTGGACGGAACTGTAGGAAGCCCCGGCAGCGCGGACGCCGCGCTCACCGTCGGCAGCACCACCAAGCGCGACACGCTCAGCGACTTCTCCAGTCAGGGACCCCGGCTCGGCGACGACGCCGTCAAACCCGACCTGGTGGCACCCGGCGAGAACATCATCGGCGCCCGCGCCGACGGCACCAACATGGACACCCCCGTGCCCAACCTGCGCTACGAGCAAGCCTCCGGCACCTCCATGGCCACCCCGCACGTCACCGGCGCCGTGGCCCTCCTCGCCCAGGCCCACCCCACCTGGAAGGCCGCCGACTTCAAGCGGGCCCTGACCTCCTCGGCGCACGGCCTGACGAACCTGACCGCCTTCCAGCAGGGCTCCGGCCGCCTCGACATCGTGCGCGCGCTGAAACAGCAGGTGTACGCCATCTCCGGCGCCGCCAACCTGGGCCTGTTCGCCTGGCCGCACGCCGGCACCACCGCCACTCGGCAGATCACCTACCGCAACGACGGCGACCAGCCGGTCACCCTCGAACTCGCCCTCGACGTCTACGGCCCGGGTGGCAAGCGGGCACCGGCCGGCATGTTCTCCCTGGGCGCCACCAGCGTGACCGTCCCCGCGCACGGCACCGCCACCGCGAACGTCACCGGCCGCATCACCAAGGCCCAGGTCGGCCGCTACGGCGGCGCCGTCGTTGCCACCGCCGGGGACACCACGGTGCGTACCGCGGTCGGCCTGTTCGCCGAACCTGAGCGCCACACGCTGACCGTCACCGGCCTCAACCGTGAGGGCAAGCCGGCTGCTGGCGCACTGCTGACTCTCGTCGGCCCGCACACCGGCATCCAGCAGGACATCCGGCTGGGCGGGGACGGCACGTTCCGGCTGCGCCTGCCCGAGGACGACTACGACATCCTCGGCGTCGACGACAGCCTCGCCGAGCTCGACGGTTCCGGCACCCGCACCGGCACCCGGACCCTGCTTGCCGCCACGGGCATCCGCACGGACCAGGACCGCACGGTGACCCTCGACGGCCGCAGGGCCGGCAAGGTCTCGGCCCGCACCGACCACCGCGACGCCACCGCGATCTCCACTTCGGCCACCCTCGCGCTGGCCGGGGGGCAGGCGATCGACAACTACTCACTCACCGCGGTCGTCGGCAGCAAGGCCACCCTGTACGCCACTCCCACCGCACAGGCCCCGGGCGTCCGCTACGCCGCCTCCACCACCCTCACGGGCACGGACTCGGGCGGCGCCTACCGCTACTCCTTGCGACAGACACACGACGGCGGCATACCCGCCGACACCAACCCCGTCGTCCACGACCGGCAACTGGCCACCGTGCATGCCCGCTACGCCTCCCAGGGCGGCAAGCGGGTAGCAGCGGTGCGCTCCGATCTGCCGACGAACGAGGCGGAGTTGATGCCGTTCATCCCGACGCTGCACATCGCACTGCCGAGCCGAGTGACCGAGTACTACTCAGTCGCCCCCGGACTCACCTGGACGCACCAGTTGGACCTTTTCGGGACGACGGACAACAGGCCCGACGGCAGTCTCCCGGACCATGACGAGACCACCGCGGTCCGTCGCTACCAGGCCGGACACACGTACAGCATCGACTGGAACCGGGCCCCCGTCGGCCCGGCCGTCTACAGCCCCACCCGCAAAGGCAACTACATGTCCCTGGACCTGGCGCCGTATGCCGCGACAGGCACCGGGCAGCGCCTCGATGACTCCTCCAACTTCGGGGTGTCCGGCGAGGTCGTGCTGTCCGCCGGTGGACGGGTCATCGACCGAACCGCCGACCCCTTGAACATCGGCTTCACCGTCCCCAGCGCCGCCAAGCGCCGCTACACCCTGACCGCCCGCACCACACGCACGGCCGACTGGACGGCGCTCGGCACCCGCTCCACGGTGACCTGGGGCTTCACCTCGGCACGGCCCCGCGGCTCGACGTCCTCGGCGCTGCCGCTGCTGACCGTGCGCACCGGGGGAGCCGTCGACCTCAACAGCACGGCCCCCGCCGGTCACGCCTTCCGCATCCCGCTCACCGTGCAGCGCCCCACGGGTGCCGAACGGTCGGCGGTGACTCGGCTGGCCCTCCAGGTCTCCTACGACGACGGCCACACCTGGAAGACCGTCCCCGTCACCCGCCACGGCACCACCGGCAGCGCTCTGCTCCACCACCCGAGTCGCACCGGCTACGTCTCCCTGCGGATCAACGCAGCGGACAAGGCGGGCAACACCGTCACCCAGACCGTCATACGGGCCTACCGAATCGCCACAGTTCACTGACGCTGTCCGACGGCGCCGTTGAGGCGGGGGTGACGGCTGAGTGGTGTGGGGCCAAAGTCGCCTACAGGCCTGGATGGTTCAGTCCGTGGCCGGCGGCGGAACGAACCAGGCCTGGTCAGTGTCATCGAGCAACCGTCGCTCCGGCGAGTAACCGCACTGGCTGCGGGCCGCGATGGTACGGGCCTTCTTCGCCGCCGACCCGATCAACACGGACGGGCGCCAGGCGCTGCGCGACGTGGGAGTCCACGAGCGGACGGCGAGACGGCTCTGCGGCGGGCCGGTATCCGGTTGCTGCGGTTCGGCATGATCCACCCACTCGAGCGTGACGACCTCTCTAAGTACGGCGTCGGTGATACACGCGCCTACGACATCTTCATCGCTCCCCTGCGCCGACTTCCGACACGGAGGTCCGCCCCGCCCTGATGCCCCACGGATCAAAGGATTCGTCAATGACCATCGCCGTGCGGAGGCAGTCCGCGATGGCGCACGCGGTGGCGGAGACCGAGCGGGCGGCGGCGCACCCTCTGGGGTGTGCGGCTGGCGCTCTCCGACGTGTACGGCATCAGCGAGGCCGAGGCGGCACGGATCGCGGACGGGCAGCCGTACGCCTCCCTGCTCGACTTCTGGGAGCGGGCCCGGCCCAGCCGTCCGCTGGCCGGGCGGCTCGCCCAGGTCGGCGCTCTGGACGACTTCGGCGCCAATCGGCGTGACCTGCAACTGCACGCCGCCTGGAACCTCGCCGAACTGGTGGAGCAGCGGCGGGAGGAGGGCCTGGACGGGGTGGCGCTGCGGCTGGCGGAGCCCGACGGTTCCGCCACGCCCGACGGTTCCGCCACGCCCGATGGTTCGGCCGCGCCCGATGGTCCGGCGGAGGAGCGGGCCGGCTCCCGGGCGGAGGGAGACCCGGCGGGTGACCGGCGCATCCAGATGCCCACCGGCTACGAGATGCACCCATGGGCGGATCTGCGCCCGGCGGGCGAAGGACCCGCGAGCGGACGGAAGTTGTGGCACCAGAGCCCGGGGAGTGCGGGATGACCATCCTCTGTGTCCAGTTCCAGCTGCCTGAGGCGGACGAGGCCGCCCTGCCCCGCCTCGTTGAGATGCTGGAGGAGTTCACGCCCGTCATCCAGGTGCTGCCGCCCGACCGCGCCCTGGTCGACCTGCGCGGCGCCGAACGGTAATTCGGACGGGACGCCCTGGAGCTGGCCTCGATGATCCGGGTGCGCTCCCTCGCCTGGTACGGGATCGACTGCGCGATCGGAGCCGGGCCCGGCCCGATGTTCGCCCGGATGGCCCTGAACGACTCCCGGCCCGGGGCGACCCGTGCGGTGCCCGAAGAGCGGGGCGCCCTCGCCGAGTTCCTGGACGGGCAGCCGGTCGCCGCGCTCCCCGGCGTCGGCGCCACCACCGCCCGCACCCTGTGCGAGTACGGCCTCGACACCCTTGGCAAGGTCGCCGCCGCACCCCTGTCGACCCTGCAACGGCTCACCAGTGCCCGCACGGGCCGCGAACTGCGGGAGAAGGCTCAGGGCGTCGACCGCGGCCGGGTGGTCCCGAACGCGGTCTCGCGCTCCCTCGCCGCCGAACGCTCCTTCCCGCGCGACGAGTTGGACCCGACCGAACACCCCCGTGCCCTGATCTCCGCCGCCGAGGAACTGGGCACCCGGCTGCGCGCCCTGGAGAAGGTGTGTCGCACGCTCGCCCTCACCGTGCGATACGCCGACCGTTCGACGACGACCCGCAGCCGTACGCTCAAGGAGCCGACCGCGCACTCGCCCGCGTTCACCGACGCCGCGTACCGCATGTACGAGGGGCTCGGCCTCCAGCGCGCCCGCGTCCGCGGAATCGTCCTGCGCGCCGAGGGTTGTTCCCTGCCGACCAGGCCACCCACCAGCTCACCTTCGATCCGGTGGACGAGAAGGTCCGCCGTATCGAGGAGGTCGCGGACCGGGCGCGGGCCAGGTTCGGCGCCCATGTGATCGGGCCGGGCACGCTGGCCTCGTAGCCCTTTCCCGCGGTAACCCCTTTATCGCATGTTCAGTGACGCGCACCAGTGCCTCACAGCTGTCACTGGAAGTTTTTACTGACGCGTAACTTCCAACTTCACCTACTCGCCCGTAACTTGACGAGTGGAACAGCATCCTCGTGATCCGGATCACAGGGCGTACGTCGTCGCACCTCCCTTGAGCCGCAAGGAGATCACCCGATGCTGCCCTGGAAACGCGTGCTCAGACCGCTGGCCGCACTGCTGCTGGCCTCTGCCGCCACCCTCGTCCCCGCCACCACCGCGCAGGCCGCAGCCGCGCAGGCCGCTGCCCCGAGCAGTGGCCTGAACGACTACTCCTGCAAGCCCTCCGCCGCCCACCCCCGTCCCGTCGTCCTCGTCCACGGAACGCTCGCCAACTCCGTCGACAACTGGCTCGCGCTCGCCCCCTACCTGGTGAACCGCGGCTACTGCGTCTACGCCCTCGACTACGGGCAACTGCCCGGCGTCCCGTTCTTCAACGGCCTCGGGCCCATCGACAAGTCGGCAGAGCAACTGGACGACTTCGTCGACAAGGTGCTCGCCGCGACCGGTGCCGCGAAGGCCGACCTCGTCGGCCACTCGCAGGGCGGCATGATGCCCCGCTACTACCTCAGGTTCCTCGGCGGGGCGGCCGAGGTGAACGCCCTCGTCGGCATCGCGCCCAGCAACCACGGCACCACCCTGAACGGCCTCACCCAACTGCTCGACTACTTCCCCGGCGCGGGGGACCTCCTGAGCACCGCGACACCCGCGCTCGCCGACCAGGTCGCCGGCTCCGCCTTCCTCACCAAACTCAACGCGGGCGGCGACACCGTGCCCGGCGTCAAGTACACGGTCATCGCCACCAAGTACGACGAGGTCGTCACCCCGTACCGGTCGCAGTTCCTGAACGGGCCGAACGTCCGCAACGTCCTGATCCAGGACCTGTGCGCGACCGACATCTCCGAGCACGCCGCGATCGGGCTCCTCGACCGCATCGCGTTCCACGAGGTGACCAACGCCCTGGACCCGGCCAACGCCACACCGACGACATGCCTTTCGGTGCTCGGCTGACATGTGTGAACGGTGTTTCTCCGGGTTCTGTCCGGCCTGAGCCGCCGGACAGAACCCGGGAGCGGGATGGATCCCGTGTGGCGTGAATCCCGTGGGGGTGATCAGAAACTAGCGGTCGGAAACCGGGAAATCTCCTGTTGGAGGCAGGTGGGGGAGATCCTTATGGTCGCCTTAAGGACGTGCTCAGGCTGCGCTCAGGTAGGTAGCGTGGCGGGCATGAACGACGAGGGGATCCGGCAGGCCGTCGCCGCCGACGTGGCCGCCGTGCGGGCCGTGACCGACGCGGCGTTCTCGCCGTACATCGAGCGCATCGGAGTGGCCCCCGTGCCCATGGAGGCCGACCACGCGGCGAACGTGGCGGCGGGACGGGTGTTCGTCACGGGAGACCCCGTGATCGGCCTCGTGGTCGTCGAGGCGCATGCGGACCATCTGTTCCTCGACAGCATCGCCGTCCACCCCGACGCACACGGACGTGGCGTGGGGCGACGGCTGCTGGAGTTCGTGGACGCGCGCGCCCGTGTGCTCGGCCTGTCCGAGGTCAGGCTCTACACGAACGCGCTCATGTGGGAGAACCAGCAGCTGTATCCGACGTTCGGCTACGAGGTCGTGGAGCGTCGCGGGGACGGGCCCTACGCCCGGATCCACTACCGCAAGCGGCTGGACTGACGGGCGGCGGCTCAGCCGTCCGGCCACCAGGTGCGCGCGATGTCTTTCCGGACCTCCGGGCGCCCCGCCGGGCGCTCGTCGGCCTTGTCCCGCACACGGCGCGAGTCGCTCTTCTTCAGGGGCTTCTGCACGGTCGTACGGCGCATGGCTGCCTCCTTGTGTCTACCGGGCTCCGTGGTCGTCGGTCGTCTTTCGTACGGAGGTAGACCCGTTACGGGAGCGTTCCTCATCGCCCGGGGTCTGTCAGTGGCGGCTGTCACGATTCGGTTGTCAGTGGCGCGTGTCACCCTGACGGAATGACCACGAACAGTGACAGCGAGATGCCGACCGGCCTGCGGGACGTCGATGTCGACTGGGACGCCGAGGCCGTGGCCTTCGACGACGAGCCGGACCACGGCCTGAGGGACCCCGAGGTGCGGCGGGCCTGGGCGGACCGGATGGCGCAATGGCTGCCCGAGCGGCCGGCCGACGTGCTGGACCTCGGCTGCGGGACCGGCAGTCTGTCGCTCCTCGCCGCCGAGCGGGGACACCGGGTGACGGGAGTCGATCTCTCACCGGCGATGATCGACCGGGCCCGCGCCAAGCTCGCCGGCCGGCCCGCGGTGTTCCTCGTCGGTGACGCGTCCGCGCCCCCGGTGGGGGAGGAGCGGTTCGACGTCGTGCTCGTCCGCCATGTGCTGTGGACGCTGCCGGACCCGGCGCGGGTGCTGCGCGAATGGTCGGGTTTGTTGCGTCCCGGAGGGCGGCTCGTGCTGGTCGAGGGCGTGTGGGGGACGGTCAGCCCGGTCGGCATGTCCGCGGAGCGGCTGACCGGGCTGCTCGCGCCCCTCACGGAGGACGTGCGGGTGGAGCGGCTCTCGGACGACGCCCGGCTGTGGGGTCGGGAGGTGGAGGACGAGCGGTACGCGGTGGTGGCCCGTCCCTGACCGTCACTCCAGCAGGGTGGCGAAGTCGTCGACCGTCATTTCAGCAGGGTGGTGAAGTCGTCGCGCCGGGCGAGGAGTTCGAGCTCGTCCAGGGCGGCGACGGCCGCCGCGGCGGCCTCCGGGGCCGTACTCGCGAGACCGCTCGCCGCGAACTCGTCCTCGTCCAGCCGCAGTACGGTGCCGCCGTCCGCGGAGCGCCACAGGTCCAGGTCGAGGTCCTCCACGACGAGTTCGGTGCCGGACGGCGTGGCCGAGACGGTGGCCGGGCGGGTGACGTCGCAGTACCAGCCCTTGAGGGTGCCCGCGCCGTCGCGGACCTCCTTCACCGCGTACCAGCGCTCGCGCCAGTAGTACTCGGTGAAGACGTCGCCCGGTTCGAACCGTACGAAGCCGAAGTCCCGGACGCCGTCAGCCGCCCAGGGGGCGCGTACGGTGACGCGGCTCCCGTCGTCGTGGAGCAGGTCGGCGGGGTAGCGGATCTTCGTACGGCCCGCTTTGACGAGGACGATGTCGAGGCGTCCTGTGAGGCCTGTGGGGTCAGTCGAGTTCACGGACATAGCGCACCTCCGTTGTGCATACTTCGTAGCCGAGCCATTTGTTGATCGCCAGCATGGGCCCGTTGGACGCGTCGTTGCCGGTGAACGCCTCCGTGCAGCCCGCGGCCCGGGCGCGGTGCAGGGAGGCGTTCTTCGCGAGCTTGGCCAGGCCCCGCCCGCGGAAGGCCCGCGCGGTGCCCGTCATCGCCGTGAAGTAGCGGCCCCGACCGTCGGTGCGGGCCGCGGTGAACGCGGCGGGGGTGCCGTCGACGACGGCCACCGTGGTCAGCTCCTGGTCGAGGAGCGGGTGGTGCCAGGTCTCGCGGAGCCACTGCTCGTAGTCGTCGAGCTCCGCGTCGATGTCGCTCGGCTCGTCCGCCGTCGTCTCCGCGTCCAGGGCGAACAGCGGGCGCGGGTCGTCGGCGAAGTCCGCGGCGGAGCGCAGCTCGACGCCCGGGGGCGCCGCGGCGAGCGGTGGGAGCGTGCCGTGCGCCAGGTCCAGGCTGAGGAAGCGGGACGAGCGGCTCGCGCTGTAACCGTGCCGCTCGGCGAAGGCCCGGTTGTCGGGGGTGTCCAGGACCCAGCAGAACAGTGCCGTCGCGCCCACCTTGGCCAGACGCTCCTCGGCGGTGCGCGTGAGCAGGGTGCCCGCGCCCCGGCGCAGACGCTCCGGGTGCACGTACACGTTCAGGTAGCCCTGGCCCGGAAGCGGGCTGTCGTGCGCGATGCCCATCTGCACCGTGCCGATCAGCTCGCCGTCCTCCTCGGCGACGAGGAGCTGGTAGTGGGCGTCGGGGTGCGCGTGGCCGATGTCGTGGACGACCGACTCGGCGGTGGAGATGAGCACGGGCAGGGCGAGCCGCCGTACCCGGGCGAAGGCCTCGGCGTCCGCGGGGCGGAAGTCGCGCACGATCACAGTCATGGAGACGCACGCTACGTGCGCAGTACGGGCGGATGCCTCCGATTTTCCGGCGGGTACGGGGTGATCGGACCGGGCGGGTACGCGACAATCGGTCCGTGACCTTGAAGATCCGCATCACCGAGGGGCCCGCGCCCTACGAGCAGGTACGCGCGCAGATCTCCGAGCAGGCCCGTTCGGGGGCGTTGCCGGTCGGCTACCGGCTCCCCACCGTGCGGGGGCTCGCCGAGCAGCTCGGGCTGGCCGCCAACACCGTGGCCAAGGCCTATCGAGCCCTGGAGACGGACGGGGTGATCGAGACGCGGGGGCGCAACGGAACGTTTGTGGCTGCCGCCGGCTCTGCCGCGGAGCGGGCCGCCGCGGCGGAGGCTCAGGGGTATGCGGAGCGCGTGCGGCGGTTGGGGTTGAGTGAGGGGGATGCGCTGGACGTGGTGCGGGATGCCCTGCGGGCGGCTTACGGGGGGTAGGGGTTCTGTGGGGTGCGGTGCGGTGGGGTGGGGCAGAGCTCGGGTGGTTCTGTTGTGGGCCGGGTGCGGGTTGGGTGTGGCTGGTCGCGCAGTTCCCCGCGCCCCTAAAAGACGCGCAGTTCCCCGCGCCCCTAAAAGACGCGCAGTTCCCCGCGCCCCTTTGGGGCGCCAGGGACCGGTGTCCTCGTGACCCGTAGGTGCGCCTTGCTCGCCGTGGCTGCGAACACCTTCGCGTCCTTCACCGCCGCGCCGTTCGGGTCGTTGTTGAAGTAGGTGTAGATGTCCTCGTCGGGTGACCAGGTGGTCGCGATGCGGTCGAGCCAGGTTTCCAGGGAGCGGTGGCCGTAGCGGGGCCACTGTTGGGTGCGGCCCTCGTGGAAGCGGACGTAGCCCCAGTCGGTGGTTCGCCACAGGGGGGTCACCGGGTGGGCGCGGACGTCGGCCCAGCACAGGGCGGCGCCGCGGTTCTCCAGGGTCTCGCGTACCTCAGGCGTCCACCAGGACTCGTGGCGGGGCTCGACAGCGACACGGGTTCCGGAGGGGAAGCAGGCCAGGCAGGCGTCCAGCAGGCCGCGGTCGGCGCGCAGGGTCGGCGGGAGCTGGAGGAGGACCGGGCCCAGGCGGTCGCCGAGTCCGGCGGCGTGGCTCATCAGCCGGTTCACCGGCTCCTCGGGGTCCTTCAGCCGCTTGATATGGGTCAGGAAACGGCTCGCCTTGACGGCGACGACGAAGTCCGGCGGGGTGCGGTCCCGCCAGGCCTCGAAGTTCTCCCGGGACGGCAGCCGGTAGAAGGCGTTGTTGAGCTCGACCGTCGCGAACCGTGCCGCGTACTCCTCCAGCCACAGCCGCGTGGGCACTCCGGCCGGGTACAGGACGTCGCGCCAGTCCTTGTACTGCCACCCCGAGGTGCCGACGAACAGGGTCATACCTTCATCAAACCACTACACCCTCATCAGGCCACTACAGGTACAGCCCCGCGTCCGTCCCCGTCCGAGGGTCCGGCAGCGACGTCGGGGACGTCCCCCGGCGCAGCGCGTACAGCTCTGCCAGCGTCGCCCCCTCGCGGCCCACGCCCTCCTCGGTGCCCAGCCAGCCCACCGCCTCCCGGCGGGTCAGCGGGCCGACCTCGATACGGGCGAGGCAGCGGCCGGGGCGGACCACGGCCGGGTGCAGGCGCTCCAGGTCCTCGTTGGTGGTGACGCCCACCAGGACGTTGCGGCCCTGGCCCAGCAGGCCGTCCGTGAGGTTGAGCAGCCGGGACAGCGCCTGGCCCGCGGTGTGCTTGGCCTCGCCGCGGATCAGCTCGTCGCAGTCCTCCAGGAGCAGCAGCCGCCAGCGTCCCTTGCCCGCCGCGTCCTCCTCGCCGATCGCG
This sequence comes from Streptomyces sp. NPDC046862, assembly GCF_040704615.1. Taxonomy (NCBI): domain Bacteria; kingdom Bacillati; phylum Actinomycetota; class Actinomycetes; order Kitasatosporales; family Streptomycetaceae; genus Streptomyces; species Streptomyces sp. NPDC046862. The sequence goes on from NZ_JBEYXP010000013.1 coordinate 109,283, forward strand.
ATGTCCATCAGATAGCCCACGTCGGAGAAGAGCCGCTCGGGGTCGAGGACGCAGTCCACCTGGCACCAGTCCCGCCACGAGCGGGCGAGTGTGCGCAGCGCCGACGTCTTGCCCGTGCCGGGCGGGCCGTGCAGCAGCAGGAGCCGGCCCGCGATGTCCTCCGGAGTCGTCTTCATCAGGCGGTCCATCGCGTCCGCCACCGGCGCCGTGTAGTTCGAGCGGACCTCCTCCCAGGTGCCCGCGGAGATCTGCCGTGTCGTACGGTGCGGGCCGCGCCTCGGCGACACGTACCAGAAGCCCATCGTCACGTTCTCCGGCTGGGGTTCCGGCTCGTCCGCCGCGCCGTCCGTGGCCTGGCCGAGCACCTTCTCCGCCAGCTCGGCGCTGGTCGCCGTGACCGTGACGTCCGCGCCCCGGTTCCAGCGGGAGATCAGCAGGGTCCAGCCGTCGCCCTCCGCGAGGGTCGCGCTGCGGTCGTCGTCCCGCGCCGAGCGCAGCACACGGGCGCCGGGCGGCATGAGGGTCGCCCCCGAACGCACCCGGTCGATGTTCGCCGCGTGGGAGTGCGGCTGCTCGCCCGTCGCGAAGCGGCCGAGGAACAGCGCGTCGACGACGTCCGAGGGTGAGTCGCTGTCGTCGACGTTGAGCCGGATCGGCAGAGCGTCGTGTGGGTTCGCAGACATGCCGCCATGATCCGGCACGGGGGCGCCCCGTGCATCCGGTTTCCCACGTGTGCCCGATGTGTCGGCTCGGGCCGCCCCGGCCGCCCCGGCCTCCCCGTACGGGCCGCCGGAACTCCCGGGACGAGCGGGTCGAACCACGGGTACGCGCGAGCCGTACATCCCGTTATGTACGAGCCGTCCTGTTACCGGGCTGTCGCACTACGGGATCTGTCCACCCGACAACTCCCGCCGTTACTGTTGTCCTTGATGGGACGTCATGGGTGGAATTCGGGGGCATGGCGGTGGCGGCTCACCGCTCTGCTCGGCGTGGGCGCGGCCGCTCTGGCCCTGGTGCTGACCCTGATCAACACACTGCCCGGGGACGGCGGCAGCACCGCCGGCACCTCGCGCGACGGGGACAAGGTGCACGGCACACCGGCCGTCCCGCCCGACGACCTCGGACCCGACGTGGGCTGGGGCTTCACCCACACCCAGTTCAGCGCCGACGAGGGCAGCGGCAAGGCCACCGAGCGGGTCGAGGGGCTGCTGTCGAAGACCGGGATGCCGCAGATCCAGCACATCATGGGCTGGGGCGCGGGGAACCCCGAGCCCGTCAAGGGGCGCTACGACTTCGAGGACATGGACCGGCGCATCGACTTCGTCCGCGCCTCCGGCGGCATCCCGGTCGTCACCCTGTGCTGCGCCCCGGACTGGATGAAGGGCGGCAAGGCCGGCGCCGACAAGACGAACTGGAGCCAGTCCGCGCTGGAGACCGCCCCCGAGCCGGAGCACTTCGAGGACTACGCCGAGCTCGCCGCGACCGTCGCCAAGCGCTACCCGGACGTGCGGCACTTCATCGTCTGGAACGAGTTCAAGGGTTTCTGGAACAACGCCGAGGGCCGCTGGGACTACGAGGGCTACACCAAGCTGTACAACCTCGTCTACAGGGCCCTGAAGAAGGTCGACAAGGACATCATGGTGGGCGGCCCCTACCTGGTCATGGACAGCCTCGACCCGCGCCAGACGCAGGGCGCGTCCACCACCCTGAAGGGCCCGTGGGGCGCCATGGACCAGCGGGCCCTCGACGCCTTCGACTACTGGAACAAGAACAAGGTGGGCGCGGACTTCGTCGTCGTGGACGGCTCCAGCTACACGGAGGACGACGAGATGCTGCCGAACGAGTTCGCGGCCACCGACAAGCTCACCGCCGTCAGCCGCTGGGTGAGGGAGCGGATCGGGAAACTTCCGCTGTGGTGGGCCGAGTACTACGTCGAGCCGGGCGACGCGAACGACGAGCGGGACGGGTGGTCGGAGACGAGGCGCTCCGCTGTTCAGGCGGCCGGGTTGATGGCCATGGCCCGGGGTGGGGCCACCTCCGGGTTCTACTGGAACCCGGAGGACGAGAAGGGCGCGAGCTGCGCGGGTTGTCTGTGGACGCCCACCGCGAGCTCCGACGGGGGGCGGGGCCTGCCCATGCTGGATCTGCTGTCGCGTTTCAGTGAGGCGTTTCCGCCGGGGACGACGTACGAGACGGTGTCCGTGGCGGCCGATGACAGGCCCAATGTGCGGGTGCTCGCCGACGACGAGGTCGTGCTTGTGGTCAACACCCTTGACCGGTCGATCAGTGCGAAGGTTGATGGGAAGCGGTTTGCGATGGGCGCGTACGAGGTGAAGTGGTTGCGGCGTTGAGCGTCTGCCGGGTTCTGGCGGTGGTTGGCTGCGGGTTCGTCGTGGCTTGTCGCGCCCACGCGGCGGAGCCGCATATCCATTACAGCCCCGCGCCCCTTTCGGGGCGCGGCCCTCCTTCTTACGAACTCCCCATCGTCAAGAACCGCTGCACCAGCGAAGCCAGCAGTACCGCCAGCAGCGGGAGTGAGAACCAGAACGTGCTCTGGAGCCACTGGAGTCGGCGGACGCTCGGGCGCGTCGCCACCCGTACGACTTCGCGGGCGGTGAGGAGCAGGATCAGCGCGATCGCCGCCAGTCCGCCCACGACCGACCAGGGTGTCCATGTCACCTGGGGGCCGATCGGGCCGGGGTCGGGGTTCGGGATCTTGCCGGCCGGCTGGTCGCGGAGCGTGTACATCGTGACGTCCGCGTTGGTGAAGACCTTCTTCAGGTCCTTGCGGGCGTCGAGGTTCTTGATGAGACGGGTTTCCCAGGTGGGGGAGTAGCCGGCGTCCAGTTGGAGGTAGACGACCTGGCTGCGGTTGATCATCAGGTACGAGTTCGGGCCCGCGTCCTTGAGCGACTTGGCCAGGCCGGACACCAGCACGGGGTCGGGCGGCGCGAGGGTGGGCACGTACTCGACCTTCTCCATATCCCGCGCGCCCCACGGCATCGCGGGCGTCACGTCGTTCACGGGGTCGGTGCTCAGCCACAGCAGCCGTACGCTCGGGTTGTCGTGGGCGTACACGTAGGTCATGGCCGCGACCTCGCCCGTACGGGTCCGCTCGAACGGCTCGTTGCCCCAACGGGCCACGAGGAAGCCGCCGATGAGGACGAGCCCGGCCATCAGGGCGGCCAGGGGAGCGAGGCTCACCTTGTCCTTGTCGCGTTCCTTCGCGGTCACCCCGGTGCGCGGGAACAGGGCCAGTCCGCCGAGCAGGGCCGCGCCCGGCAGCGCGAACATGAAGACGCGCAGGGCCATTTCGCCGCCGTACGACTGCATGCCGAAGCCCAGGAACGGGACGAAGGTGAGGACCAGCAGCGAGCGCTCCCGGTACTTGTGGTCGCGGCGGCGCCACCAGCCGTAGCAGGCCGCCGCCATCACCGAGCCGGCGAGTGCCACGCGCGCGTAGAGAACGAGTTTGTGGGTCGAGCTGCCCTCGCCGATCCGGCCGGAGACCGACGACGTGACGTTTCCGCCGACCCCGCCGACCCCGCCGAAGAGTTCGTCGAAGTGTCCCGACCAGTAAGGCTCCGCCATGAAGCCGATCCACACCGTCACCAGGACCGTGAAGAGGATGGGCAGGCCCCGCAGTTCCGAGCGGCCGACCAGGACCAGGACCGCGAGCACGCCGAGCATCACGAAGGGCGTCAGCTGGTGGGCCGGTACCGTCGCCGCGTACAGGGCGATCAGGACCGTCAGCAGCACCGCACGCTGACGGCGGTCGGTCGGCTCCACCTCCGCCTCGCCGGGGCGGACCGTGCCCCACAGCATGCGCGGCGCGCGGAACCACACGAGCAGGATCGCGACGAAGGCCAGGTAGAGCAGGTAGGTGAAGCCCTGGGGGGAGAAGTAGTCCTGGCCCACCCAGCTGCTCAAGGCGAAGATCCAGATCCCCGTCCACTTGGCGCGCCAGCCCGCCCGCATCGAGCGCGTCAGCAGGAACATCGGCGCCAGATAGAGCAGTTGCATGGTCGTCGGCCACCAGCGGATCACCTCGGTGAGGTCATTGACCCCGCAGGCCTTCGCCACGAACGCGGCCGCGGCGAAGAAGCCCGGCCAGCTCCAGCGCGCGTCCAGGTCGGGGACCGCGGATCCGGTGCGGTCGATGTAGTCGATGAAACCGAGGTGCTGCCAGGCCGTCGGGAAACGCGGCTCCGTCTCGATCACCGCGGGCAGCGCGTGCAGTGACACCACGGTGGCCACGAGGGTGACGAGGAGCAGCGCCTTGTGCTCCCGGTTCGCCCACAGCAGTGAGCCGAAGACGACGGCCAGCAGTCCGGCGCCGGCCAGCGTCGGCAGCGGCAGCACGGAGATCAGGCCGAGGCCGCCCATCTCGTCCAGCGCCGCGTCGTCGAGCGCCGACGCGGGCACCCAGTACAGCAGCAGCGCGGCCAGAAGCAGACAGCCCAGCACCACGCCGGACCTGGTGGGGCGCGGCAGGCGCTCGCGCCGGGACGGAGGTGGGGGCTCGGCGGGCTCCGGTGCGGGCGCGGCGATCTGCCGCACGGGCAACGCCTCGATCTCCGGACGAACGGATGGCATCCAGGGCCGCGCCTCGATCTCCGGCCGTACGGACGGCATCGGCATCGGCCTCAGCCCCGGCCCCGACTCCGGGTCCGCTCGCTCGACCGCGGACCGGTCGGCCCCTCGTACGGCCTCGGAACCGCCCGCGTCCTCCTCCGGTACGGCCTCCCCGTCCGACACGTAGTCCACATAGTCCACATAGTCCACGTACTCCGCGTTCTCCATGGGCGGGCTCGTCCGCTGCTCCGGCAGCGGGATCCTGAGCGCCCAGGTCGGCCGGTCGTCGCGTCGCGGGGCGGGTGTGCCCGCGGGCGGGGTGCCCGGGCCCGGGCGGACGTCCGGGCGGCGCTCCTGGTGGTCGAAGTCGACGTGGATGCCGAGCGCGAGCGTGTCCGAGTCCAGCGGGCGCGCCCAGGCGGAGCCGGGCTTCCTCGCCACGGGGTCCAGATCCGCGAGGTCGCCGTCCGGAGGGGCGGCGTCCTCGGGCACGGCGTCGGACGGCGCCGTGCGCAGGATCCTGTACAGCCGGGGCGCGGCGAGCAGCACGATCACCGCGAGGCTGGAGATCTCGGCGACACCCGCGCCGACCAGGCCCATCCGGGGCAGGAGCAGCAGCGTCAGACCGAGCACGAGGACGCACAACAGGCCCTGCAGCCAGGCGAGTCCGGCGGTACGGCTCTGCGCGCGCAGCACCGCGAAGTACGTCTCCATGACGACCCTGAGCAGCGCGCCGACGGCGAACCAGCGCAGCAGCGGTGTCGCCGCCTCCGCGTAACCGGCGCCGAAGACGCCGAGGATCCAGGGCGCCCCCACGAACAGCACCCCGCACACCGGCAGCATGATCCGCGCCATCCGCCTCAGGGCCGCCCGGGTGTTCGAGGCGAGCCGCCCCGGGTCGTGCGAGCCCTCGACGGTCAGGGAGGCGCCCATGTTGATGGCGAGCAGGTTGACCGTGCCGCCGATCGTGGTGGTGATGTAGAAGTACGCGTTGTCGGCGGAGCTGACCTGCGCTGCGACGATCACCGGGACGAGGTAGACGACCGCCAGTGAGAAGAGCGAGCCCGTGTAGTCGCCCGCCAGGAAGCGGCCGATCTCCTTCACCGACGGTGGACGCGCGTGGTCCTCCGTCGCCTTCACATGCCGCGGTACCAGGCGCCGGAACACCAGCCAGCCCAGCGGCAGTACGGACACCGCGATGGCCGCCACCCACGACACGAACACACCGGTCGTGGGGATCGCGGCGGCGAAGGCGACCAGCAGCACCAGCTTGACCGCCGAGAACACGGTGTTGCCCACCGGCACCCAGACCGCGTTGCGCAGCCCGGTCAGCACCCCGTCCTGGAGCGTGAGCAGCGACCAGGCCACCACCGCCAGGACGAAACCCAGCCCGTTGAGCGGACCGTGCAGGAAGCGGTACGAGGGCCCCCACCTGTCCAGCGTCATCAGGAAGACCAGCGCGGCGAGCGCGACGGCCACCGAACTGCCCGCGTACGTACGGAAGATGAGCCGACCCGTGCTCCGGCCCGCGATCGGGATGAAGCGAGCCAGGGCACCCGTCAGGGTCAGCGCGGCGAGCCCCGCGAGGAACTTCATCGCGGCGATCGCGGCGGAGCCCTGGCCGACGGACGACTCGGAGTAGTAGCGGGCGGCGGCGAGCCAGAAGCCGAGCCCCAGCACGGCGGAGATACCGGTGTTGAGCATCAGGGCGTAGGCGTTGCGGAACAACTGGCTGCCGCCCGCCCCCCTGCCCATTCCGGGCAGCCGCAGCCGACGGCCCGACTCCCGTTCGGGCGCACCGGTCCCGGTGGCGGCGTCGGTCTGGGCTGTGGTGGTCGTGTCAGACACGGGAACGGACAGCCTTCCGGACCTGTCGTGCTCTGCGGACCATGGCGTACCCCTTGGTGAGGGCACGGTCCCTGGCGAAGGTGCGGGCGATCGCGCGGCCCTCGACGAGCCGCTCGAACTCCTCGATGCCGGTGGTGCGCCGCACGGTGACGCGGCGCAGCGCGTACGGGCCCTGCGCGCGCCGCGCGAGGCCGTTGCCCACGGCGAGCGCCTGCGCGAACCCCGTCTCGCGCACCGCCCGGCGCACCCGGCGGCTGGAGTAGCCGTACGGGTAGGCGAACGACACGGGGACGGCGCCCAGTTCGTCGGCGACGATCTCGAAGCAGCGGGTGAGCTCGAACCGGAGCGCGTCGTCGTCGAGCATGTCGAGCTGCGGATGCGTGTGGCTGTGACCGCCGATCTCGATCCCCGCGCCGGCGAGGTCGCGCACCTGCTGGAAGTCGAGCATCGTGTCGAGGGCGCCCCCGGTGTCGTACGCGCCCCTGAGCCAGCCCGTCGAGACGAACAGCGTGGCCGCGAAACCGTGCTGGGCGAGGACCGGAAGACTGTGCCGGTGCACGCCCTCGTACCCGTCGTCGAAGGTGACGAGGACGGGACGGGCGGGCAGCGGGCGGCCCGTGCGCCAGCTCGTCCCCAGCTCGGCCGTGCTCACCGGGGTGAAGCCCCGGTCGCCGAGCAGCGCCATCTGCTCGGCGAACGCCTCGGGGGCGACCGACAGGGCGCGGGTGGCGTCGCCCGGCGCGGTCGCGACCGCGTGGTACATCAGGATCGGCACGGGTACGTCACTCATGTCTTGGCCCCCCGAGTTCCCGCTGGTGCCCCCCGAGTTCCGTTTTCTGCCCCTCGAGTTCCCGTTTCCGCCCCTCGATCCCGCCCACCGGAACCACCGAGAACGTGGCGCCGCCCCGGCGTGCCCGGACGCTCCCGACGGCATACCCGCCGGCCGCCGTCAGCACTCCGGCGACGATCGCGCCCGCGCGCCCCGCGCCCCCCGGGCGGGCCAGCAGCGCGTCGCGCAGTCCGCGGGCCACCCCGGCGGGCAGCACCCGGGTGGCGTACCGGCGTTCCGACTCCAGCCCCTTGTCCGCGCCGACGCTCCGCGCCACCAGCGCCTTCGACAGGCCCTCGGCGTACGTGCGCGTGCGGAAGTAGCGGAAGTGCTCGCGCACCTCGGGCACCCGGTGGTGGATCACGGCGCGGTCGTCGAGCAGCAGGACCGCGTCGGGTTTCGCCCGGGTGAGCCGGATGCACAGCTCGGTCTCCTCGCAGCCGAGCGGCCGTTCGCCGCCGTCGCGGCCGATGCCGGTCGCGAAGCCGCCGGCCGCGTCGAACGCGGTACGGCGGAACGAGGCGTTGCCGCCGAGCACGTTGCGCACCCGGGCGCGCCCCCTCGGCAGGCCCTTGTACGCGCAGCCCACCACCCAGTCGAACTCCTCGGGAAACCAGGCCGGGCGGCGGCCGGACGCCCAGACGGGCACCGTACGGCCGCCGACGGCCATGACCCGCGGGTCCGCGTAGCCGTCGGCGAAGTACCGCAGCCAGTCGCGCTCGGCCACGGCGTCGTCGTCGAGGAACGCCACGATCTCGCCGGACGAGGCGGCGATCCCGGTGTTGCGGCCGGCGGACAGGCCGCGGGGGCCCGCGTTGGCGAGCACCCGCACCTCCCCGGCTTCCTTGTACTCCTTCGTCAGCCGGTCCAGGAGCGCCTGGTTGTGGTCGACGACCAGCAGGGTCTCCAGGGCCGGCCGGGACTGCGCGCGCACCGAGGCGACCGCCGCGAGGATGTCCTCCCAGCGGTCCTCGGTGTACACGCAGATCACGACCGAGACGTTCGGCTCGCTCAAGACACCTCTCCCCGGCCGGTGGTGAGCATGGGAGAGCGCGAACGGCGGCGCAGGGCCCGCCGGTTGGAGCGCTCCTTCAGGATCACCTTCAGGACCCGTAACCCGTCCCGCACGGCCCGCAGATTGCTCGCGCCGTGGATGCGCAGGTACTCGTGGCTGGGAATCTCCTGCACTTTCAGGCCCGCCTTGACCACCCGGATGTTCATCAGGGTCTCGACCTCGAAGCCGGTGCAGTCGAGGTCGATCTTGTCCAGGCAGTGGCGCCAGAACGCGTTGTAGCCGTAGCAGAGGTCGGTGTAGCGAGCGCCGAACTTGCGGTTGACGACCGCGCACAGCGCCCGGTTGCCGAGCTTGCGGATGGGTGTCATGTCGTCCGTGCCGCCGCCGTTGGCGAACCGCGAGCCCTTGGCGAAGTCGGCCCCGGACACCAGCGCGGAGACGTAACTGACGATCTCGTGGCCGTCGGCCGAGCCGTCCGCGTCGACCATCACGATGATGTCCCCGGTGCACGCCTCGAACCCGGTGATCAGGGCATCTCCCTTGCCCTTCCCGCGCTGCGGCACGACCTTGACGTCCGGCCACAGCTCGCGGGCCACCTCGACGGTGTTGTCGGTGGAGTTGCCGTCGACGAGGACCACCTCGTGGATCCAGGCCGGCAGCGTCTTGAACACGTACGGAAGGTTCCCCGCCTCGTTCATGGCGGGTATCACCACGCTCACCGGTGGCGCTATGGCCAGATGGGTGGAGATGGGCCGGTACCTGCCGGCCTCGTTCGGCTCCTCGCCCGCGTCGTCGGATAGCGCCGGGCGCAGAACTGAGCTCATGAGTCTGGTCCCTCTCGTCCGGTGGACCGCCCGCCCCTGGGCGGCCCGGCTCTTGTTCCGGTTCGAAAGGGGGGTTTGTTTCTCACTCGGGCATGACGAACTGGCTCTCCGTGCACGCCGGGTGAGCTGGCAAAGCTGGCCGGCTGCTGCCGAAACCGGGCAGCCGGTCGCGCGGCACAGCTCGGCGAAAAGTGCGGTCACCGAGCACGGCACCCCCCTACCGCGCCCCGCGCCGGCACCATCGCGGTCCCTGAGCCCCTCCCCGGAGCCGCTGGATGATGGACCGATGCGGGTTGATGTATGACGGTATTGATAATTAAGACGGTATGGCAAGACCTGGAACGAGGTCTCACGTTTTTGTGGTTGTGTCCGATACCTGACCCCTGGAGCGGATTTTTCCCATCCGTTTGAGGAGCCTGTCGGCCGGCTCGAAGAGTTCCGGCCGGGTGACCACCGTGTTCCGCAGCGCCCGGACCGGAGCTCGGCGAGCCCGGTGTCCGAGGGCCACGGGATGACGGCGGGTGACCCATCCCTCGGACACGGAAATCTCACGCGTCTTCAGGGAATCCTTGTACTGCTTCTGGCCCCGGCCCAGGTCCAGGTAGGCGACGCCGTCGGCGGCGGCCGCCTCGGCCATGTGCAGATGCAGTAGCAGCCCCGGGGAGAACCTCCCGTACGCCGGGTCGTACGCCGGGAACCAGTCGGTCAGTATCCGCTCGGAGCGCAGCCCGAAGTGCGCGGCGATCGGCCGGCCGTCGGCGTAGAGCACGGACAGGTTGCCCGCGAACGACTCGGAGCGGGTGTGGAACAGGCGGCGCACCAGCTGGATGATCCAGGGGTGCGCGAAACGGTCCATCCGGCCGGTCCTGCGGTACTGCGCGGACTTCCAGGCCATCAGGGTCCGCAGGGCGGCCGGGTCGCGCTCGTCGTGCACGTAGTGGACGTCGCTCGCCGCCCTGCCGAGCCGCCGCTCCTTGGCGAGGGTCGACCGAACGAACTTAGGTGATCTGGCACGCAGTTGGGCCAGATACGCCTCGTAGCCGTCCTCGAGGTCCATGACCGGGGACGGGAAGGTGCCGGTGGCGTGGGCGTCGAAGGGTGCCTGGCCCTCGGCCAGGTGGTCGAACTCCCACACGGCGAGCCCGCAGGCCCGCAGCAGCTCCCGGGCGTCCCAGGTGAAGCCGGGCCGGTGCACCAGGCCCTGGCAGTCCGAGAGGCCGAGCCCAACGGCCCGCCCGACGCCGAGGGCGGTTCTCTGGAAAGAGAAGAACGCGGCGGCCTCCCCGTCCTCCCGTGCGACCGCGATCCGCACCCCACGCCGGCAACTGCCCACCGCCAGGGCGAACTCCGGGGACAGGAACGGGTTCGCCAGCTCGGGCGAGCCGTTCAGATGCGCCTTCGACTGCAGTGCCGTCCAGGCCGCCCGGTCGGTGGCGGTCAGTTCGCCGGGGCGGTACACGCTGATGTCCACGTCAGAATGTCCGTCTTCTTCTCTCCGTACGGCCGCGCACGCGCCGCACCAGGACCAGCAGGAGGACGAGCGAGCTGATGGCCGCCACGGCCACGATGCCGCCGCGGACCGACCAGGAGTGGGTCGCCAGCATCCCTTGCGCGACAAGGAGGTTCAGCGCGATCGCCCCCGCGGTCGACGCCACGGCACGGCCGAACGGCTCCAGTCCGCGCAGCGCGGCCGCGAGGGCGGCTCCGGGTGTCGCGAGGAGGAAGAACAGCGTGAACGGGCCGCGCAGCGGTGAGCCCGTGCCGGCGAGCGCGAGTGCGGCACCGGTCGTCGCGACGACGACGGCCACGCCCGCGAGCAGCGGCTTCAGGTCCCCCTCCGGACCCCGCCGCGGCCGCCCCGCACCCCCCGGTGAGGGCGGCTCTGATGATGGCTTGATACGTATGGTCTGCATTGGCGACTTTGCCCCCCGAAGCGCCGGATGCCGGGCTTCAATGTCGCTCAGCGGGCGCGGGGGAGTCAAGATGGGGAGCGCGGCTACGCGCAGGGGTGGTGCGGGCCTCTGGCCGGGGGTGTGAGGGCGTATACGAGAGTTCCCCGGAGGCGTGGGGTACCTCCGGGGAACTGCCTAGCAGGTCAAGCGAGTTGCTGTTACTGGACGATCTTCAGCAGCCGGTTCGGGGAGCCGCTGCCCGGGCTGGTGACCGCGCCCGAGGTGGCGCCGCCCGTCAGGGCCGTGGCGACCTGGGCCGGGGTGGCCGAGGTGTGTCCGGCCAGGTAGACGGCGGCCGCGCCCGCGACGTGCGGGGTGGCCATCGACGTGCCCGAGATGGTGTTCGTCGCGGTGTCGCTGGTGTTCCAGCCGGCCGTGATCGAGGAACCGGGCGCGAAGATGTCCAGAACCGAGCCGTAGTTCGAGTAGCTGGCCTTGGCGTCGGTGTTGGTGGTGGCGCCGACCGTGATCGCCTCGGTGACCCGGGCGGGCGAGGTCGAGGAGGCGTTGGTGCTGCTGTTGCCGGCCGCGAGCGCGTAGGTCACGCCGCTGGCTATGGAGTTGCGGACCGCCGTGTCCAGGGCGGTGGAGGCTCCGCCGCCGAGGGACATGTTGGCGACCGAGGGACCGCTGTGGTTCGCGGTCACCCAGTCGATGCCCGCGACCACGCCCGCCGTGGTGCCGGAACCACTGTTGTTCAGCACGCGGACCGCCACGATCTTCGCGGACTTGGCGACGCCGTAGGTGGAGCCCGCGATGGTGGTGGCGACGTGGGTGCCGTGGCCGTTGCCGTCCTGTGCGACGTTGTCACCGTCCACCGCGTCGTAGCCGTTGGTGGCCCGGCCGGCGATCTGCTGGTGTGTGATGCGGACGCCCGTGTCGATGACGTACGCCGTCACCCCGCTGCCCGCCGAGTCCGGGTAGGTGTAGGTGCCGGAGAGCGGCAGCGCCGTCTGGTCGATGCGGTCCAGGCCCCAGGGGGCGTTGGACTGCGTGGCGTCGGCCGTGACCGTCTGGTCCTGCTCGACCAAGGCCACCGCCGGGTCGGCGGCGAGTCTCTTCGCCTCGGTCGCCGAGAGGCTGGCGGAGTAGCCGTTCAGCGCGTGGCTGAACGTCTTCTTCACCGTGCCGCCGTACGTCCTGATCAGGCTCTTGCCCTGGCTGGACGAGGCCTTGAAGCCCGCAGCGCCCTTCTTGAGCGTGACGATGTAGCTGCCCTTGATCGCGGTGGGGGAATCGGCGGCGAGCACCTTGCCCTCGGCCGGGGCGGCCTGGGCGGGAAGTGCCGTGAGCCCGCCCAGGAGGGCGGCCGTCGTCACGGTGGTGAGGGCGGCGATCCGGATCTTGTTGCTACGCAGCTGTGCCATTACGAGGGAGTCCTCCTCTAGGCAGCGCGCGCCGGGGTGGGGCGCACGGCTGTGGGGGGTGCGCGCGTCATCGCACGCACAACCCTGGAGCGTTGCGTTCCACTCCGGGCTGGGTAAAGAGTGGGTCATCTACGGGTGTAGCTCAAGGGAGTTGAGCCCTTGTCATGTCTCTGTCATGTTCATGTAACAAACCGTCCGGTGAACGGACGGTGTGAGTCCGTGTACGCGGTGGAAAGTATTGGCATGAACACTTCCAGTCAACACGTGTAACTGCTACCACGGTTGAGGCAGAGATCCTGCTAAAGGGAGGTTCCATGAGACGTTCCCGACTTACGGCATACGCCACCTCGCTCCTCCTCGCAGTCGTCTTCGCCCTCACCGGGGCCACGACGGCACAGGCATCCCAACAGGCCGCGGCCACCGGCTACGTGGCCCTCGGCGACTCCTACTCCTCGGGTGTCGGCGCGGGCAGCTACATCAGCTCCAGCGGCGACTGCAAGCGCTCCACGAAGGCGTTCCCGTACCTCTGGGCCGCCGCCAACTCACCCTCGTCGTTCGACTTCACGGCGTGCTCGGGCGCCCGAACGAGTGATGTCACGGCCAGTCAGCTGGCCCCGCTGAACTCCTCCACCGGCCTGGTCTCGATCACCGTCGGAGGCAACGACGCGGGCTTCGCCGACGTCATGACCACCTGCGTCACCTCGTCCGACAGCACCTGTATCTCGCGCATCAACACGGCGAAGGCGTACGTCGACTCCACGCTGCCGGGACGGCTCGACAGCGTGTACTCGGCCATCCGGGCCAAGGCACCCGCGGCCCACGTCGTCGTGCTCGGCTACCCGCGCTTCTACCAGCTGGGCCAGACGTGTGCCGGCCTCTCCGAGACGAAACGGTCTGCCATCAACAACGCGTCCGACTACCTGAACACCGCCATCGCCAAGCGCGCCGCCGACCACGGCTTCACCTTCGGCGACGTCCGCCCCACCTTCACCGGCCATGAGCTCTGCTCCGGCGACTCCTGGCTGCACAGCGTCAACTGGCTGAACATCGGCGAGTCGTACCACCCGAAGGCATCCGGCCAGTCGGGTGGTTATCTGCCCGTGTTCAGGAACACGGCCTGAACGCGGCGTCCTAGGCGGAAGGGGAGGCCCCGTCCGACGGGGTCTCCTTCTCGCACGTCACCGAGAAAGGCACCGCGTTGGACTCGGCCTTCACCGGGCCGCGGACCTCGACGCTGATCTCGTCGTCGAACGTTCCCTCTTCGGACTCCGTCGTCGCCGTGACGGAGTCCTGCTTGGTCTTCCCGCCGCCGGCCGGGAACGACAGCGTCTTCCAGCCGGGATCCGAGACGTTGCCGCTCTTGGCCACCCAGCGGTACTGGACCTCCACCGGCACGCTGCCCACGGTGAACGTGGCCGTGAACACGGGCGCCTGATCGTTCGGCGGCGGGCACGTGCCGGAGTACTCGGTGTTCTCGCCCCGAAGCGTCACCTTCACGGACTGGGCCGGCGGAGTCGTGGTCCGTTCGCCGTCGGACGGGGTGCTGTCACCGCCTCCGTTGCCGCCGTCGCTCGTGCTGTCGCTGCTGCCGCCTCCGCTGCCACTGCCGCTCGAAGCGCCCTTGTCGCTCGCGCCGTTCGAGCCGCTCCCGCTGTTCGTGGTGTTGCCCCCGTTCCCGTTCCCGCCCGCGCCTCCGTCGTCCTGGTTCAGCAGGGCGTACGTCAGCCCGCCCAGCGCCAGCGCGAGGACCGCCGTGCCCGCGATCACGAAGGCGGCGGCGCGCCGGTTCCGGTCGGGCTGTGAGGGCCCGGGTACGGCCGAGGGGTGGGTCGCGGCCGAGGGCTGGGGTGCGGGCGTGGCGGCCGGGTACGGAGAAGGGGTGCTCGGGCTCGGGAAGGCAGCGACGGTCGGGGTGTACGGGGTCGTGGGGGCCGTGTCCGCGCGCGGAGTGCCGCCGGACGCGATCGTCCGCAGGTCCTCCTCCGCCCGCCCGGCCGGGATGCGCTCCCCCGGCTCCTTGCGCAACAGCCCCTCGATGACCGGGGCCAGCGGGCCGGCCCGGCGCGGCGGGGGCAACTCCTCGTCGACGACCGCCCGCAGGGTGCTCAGCGGAGTGTCCTGGCGGAAGGGCGAGCTGCCCTCGACCGCCGCGTACAGCAGCACGCCCAGCGACCACAGGTCCGACTCGGGGCCGGGCCTGCGGCCCAGCGCGCGCTCGGGGGCGAGGAACTCGGGCGAGCCGATGACCTCTCCGGTCATGGTGAGCGCGGAGCTGCCCTCGACCATGGCGATGCCGAAGTCGCTCAGGACGACGCGCCCGTCGTTCGCCATCAGCACGTTGGCCGGCTTCACGTCCCGGTGCAGCACGCCCGCCTCGTGGGCGGCGCGGAGCGCGGCGAGGACCTCGGCGCCGATGTGCGCGGTGCGCTGCGGGGACAGCGGCCCCTCGGCGTCCAGCACGTCGGCGAGCGAGAGACCGCGGACCAGCTCCATGACGATCCAGGGGCGGCCCTCCTCCATGGCCACGTCGTAGACCGTCACCACGTTCCGGCTCGCCACCCGGGCCGCGGCCCAGGCCTCCCGCTCCAGGCGGGCGTACATCCGCTCCACCTCGGGTGCAGGGAGCCCGGCCGGGGCGCGTACCTCCTTGACGGCCACCTCACGGTGCAGGACCTCGTCACGGGCCCGCCACACGGTCCCCATGCCGCCCTCGCCGAGAGGGGACAGGAGGCGGTAGCGACCCGCGATCACGCGCTCAGTGCCGGGTTCTTCGGACACGGGTGTCCCCCCATCGCATCAGTGCGATTGCTCCACTCCGCGTTATATCTCCCCAAAAGTAGCTCAGCCGAGTACGGATGCCGCCCCCTTGAGTACCAATCCGGCCCCCAGGGCGAGGACGACGAGCGCCGACACCAGGGGCAGGGTCCTGCGCACCAGCGCGACGGCCGGACCGCCGGCCAGCCGGGGGCGCCGGTCCAGCAGCCGCGTCATCCCGTCGCCCGTCCGGACGACGGCGAACCCGACGCCCGTCAGCGTGAGCGCCAGGCCGACGCCGAAGGCGAGGACGAGGACCAGACCGAACCACGCCTTGCCCAGCGCGGCGGCGCCCACGAGCACGACCACCGCCGAGGGACTGGGCACGAGCCCGCCCGCGAAACCGAGCAGGATCGTGCCGCGCACGGTGGGGGCCACGGGGTGGCTGTGGGTGAAGCCGCCGTGGGTGTGGGTGATGGTGCCGCCGAAGAGGGTGCGCTTGGTGTCGTGTGCGGGGGCGTGCTGGTGGTCGTGCTTGTGACCCTTGCCGTGGTCGCGGTCGTGGCTGTGCTTGTGGTCGTGGTCGTGCGTGTGGTCGTGGTCGTGGTCGTGATGATGGGCCGTCGCGTGTGTGTGACCCGGCGTGGAGGAGTGCGCGAGAGCGCGAGTCTTGGGCGGGGCGTGCTCGTGGGTGTGGCTCTCGCCGTCCGCGTGGGCGTGGGCGAGCACCAGGGCGCGCTCCGGCTCGGGGGTGGGGGCGTGCTCGTGCGTGTGGGTGTGCGTGTCCCCGTGGTTGTGCTCGTGGTCGTGCGCGTGGCCGTGGTCGTGCTCGTGCCCATGGTCGTGGTCGTGCGCGTGGCCGTGGTCGTGCTCGTGCCCATGGTCGTGGTCGTGCGTGTGCCCGTGGGAGCCGTGATCGTGTGCCTGCTCCCGCATGAGTTTCCGGTTGAGCAGTGCACGGCGTACGAGGCTCACGCCCGCCGCCATCACGAGGAGACCGCTCGCGACGCCGAGCCACGTGATCACGGACGGCGCGGCGGACGACCCGGCGGCGATCAGCAGGCCGAGGGCGACCACGCCGAGGGTGTGGGTGATCGTCACCGAGACGATCATGGGCAGGACATCGCGGAACGTGGCGTTGCCGCGCGCCGCGGCGGTCGCGGCCATGATCGTCTTGCCGTGACCGGGGGCCATCGCGTGCATCGCCCCGAGGAACACGGCGATGCCGAGGGCCAGCGCCGCGAAACCGACGGTCAGGTCCTGACGGGCCACCAGGTCGTCGAGCGCCTTGGTCCAGCGGTCCGCGCCACGCGGCAGGATCGAGGCGCCGGGCGCGTCGTCCTCGGCCGTGGCCAGCGCCGGTCCACCCGGGCGCACCTTCAGGGACGCCGAAGCGGTGTCCTCCGGCGAGGACAGCAACTCCTTCGGATAGCTGGTCAGTTGCCGGGACACGGACTTCTCGGGCACGTCCGAGGCCGTCAGCGTCATCCGGTCGCCCTGGGCGGTCACCTCGCGCCAGCCCGGGCCGGAGTCCACGGCGGCGTGGAAACGCACCGAGGTCGCCCGGTCGGGGAGGGGAGCGGTGAGCCGGCACTCCACGCGCAGGGTCTTGAGTCCGGCCTGTCCGGGCCGTTCCTCGGCGCTGCTCGACCCCACGGTCAGCGCCACGTCCTCGCCGCCGACCGTGACCTCGCTGCCCCGGGCGGCCGTCGCGCAGCGCGCCTCGGCCCACTTCTCCATGCCCTGCTTCTTGATGGCGGGCTCGGCCTGGGTCGCCGGGATCTCCGCCAGGTCCTCGACGTGGAGGACGCGCAGTGTGCCGGAGGAGGCGACGAGACCGTCGTACCGGTTGACGGTGAAGTTGCCGAGGGGGTGCGCGCTCGCGGCCCCGGCGGGGAGCAGCACGAGCGCGCAGACGGCCAGGAGGACAGCCGTGCAGGAGGCGAACACACGCCGAGGGAACGTCACTTGGCCGCCTCCAGAGCCTTGAGCGCCTTACGGGCCTTCTCCGCGCCCAGCGTGGAGAAGCCGGAGTTGAGGTCGAGCGCCGCCTTCAGCGAACGCCGGGCCGCCTCGTCGTCGCCCGTGGCCCGCTCGATCATCCCGCGGTGGTAGAGGAACGTCGCGTCCTTGTAGCCGGTGGCCGCCGCGCGGCGTGCGTACGGCATGGCCTCGTCGCTGCGGCCGTTGACGTGCAGCGCCCAGGCGAGCGCGTCCGCCGTGTGGACCGTCTGCCGGAGCTTCCACTCGGCCCGGGCCGCGCGCAGGGCCGCCTTGCGGTCGCCGTGGTCGGCGTCGGCGAGCGCGGTGTCGAGGTCGGCGTTCACGCCGTTGGCGCGGGCGATCGAGGTCCACGCGTCCACCAGCCGGTACTGGTCGCGGGCCTTCGTCTTGTCGCCCTCCACCTCGTACAGCTCGCCGAGTTCGACGAGAGGCCCCGGCAGCGGGTAGCTCGCGACGACCTTCTCCAGGGTCCTGATCGCGCCGTTCCGGTCGCCGCTCGCGGCCTCGGCGCGGGCGCGGCCCTCCAGGGCGGGGAGGTACTCGTCGTCGGCGGCCAGCGCCCGCGCGTAGTGGTTGAGCGCCCCCTTGTAGTCGCCCTGCTTCCAGGCGAGTTGTCCGAGCTGGGTGGCCACGTACGCGATGTCGCCGCGTCCCATCGCCGAGTCGAGGGCCTGCTTCAGGACCCGCTCGGCGGTCTTCGTGTCGCCGCGCAGCTCGTGCACGTACGCGTACCGGGTGAAGACCGGGATGCCGGGGCGCCGGTCGTCCGCCAGGTCGGCGGCCTTCGAGGCGTCGTCGTAGCGGCCGAGCTCCACCAGGGCGTCGATCCGGGTCGACAACGCCCGTTCGCTGTACGGGTTCTGCTCCAGCGCCTGGTCGGCGTGGCTGAGGGCGCCCTTGAAGTCGTGGCGGGCCGCGGCGAGCGCGGCCTGTCCGGCGAGCGCAGGGTCGTTGTCCGGGTGCAGGTCCAGGGAGCGCTTCAGGGCCTTCTGGGCCTGGGGGTAGCGGGCGGGGTCGCCCTTGGTGCGAGCCTGCTCCACGTAGGCGAGGCCCAGCGTGGCCCAGGAGACGTAGTCCTTCGGCTGGGCGCGGAGATGGCTCTGGAGCGTGGTGACGTTCGCGTCGAGGTCCCCTCCGCCGAGCATCTGCGCCGTGAGAGCGGGGGAGTTCGACGTGCTCACCGGCTGCTCGTCGCGGTGGCCGAGCGCGATGGCCCCGGAGGTGATCGCGACGGCCAGCGCGGCGGCACACGCGGCAAGCCGCAGCACCCGCCCCCGCGCCGACTCGCCGACCATCCGCCCGGCCTCGCCACCACCGGACCGGCCGCTGCCGCCGGGCTGGCTGCCGCCGTCGCGTTCGCGGGTGGTTCCGGGGCGGCCGTTGTCGTCGGTCGCGCGGGTGGCTTGGGGGCGTCCGTGGCTGCCGCCGTCGCGTTCGCGGGTGGTTCCGGGGCGGCTGTCGCCGTCGCCGTCGCCGTCGCGTTCGCGGGTGATTTCGGGTCGGCCGTTGTCGTCGGTCGCGCGGGTCGCTTGGGCATCGCCGCGGTCATCGGCCGGGCGGGCGACCTCCGTCTCGCCGATGGCGCCGAGTGCACCACCGGTTTCGGGTGCCTGTGCGGCTACGGATACCTGCCCGCTTTCGGGTGCCTGACGGGCTACGGGTGCGCTGTCGGCGTCGGGTGCGTCCCCGGCTTGGGATGCGCCGCCGGCACGAGCCGCAGCTTCGGTGCCGGATGTGTTCCCGGCACCGCGTACGCCCCCGGCATCGGATGCGCCTCCAGCACGGGGTGAGCCCTCGGCATCGGATGCGCCCCCGGCATCGGGCGCTCCCTCGGCGTCGGACGCGCCCCCGGCAGGGGTGAGGGCATGCGTGTCCTCGTCCCGGCGCTCGCCCTCCGGCGCGCTCTCGTTCGTACGCGGGGACATGCCCTCTCCTCAGGTTCCGTGACGGGAAGTTCGTGGTGACCGAGTGGTGACCGACGGGCGGCGCGACCCGCGCCGTGGGGGATGGATACGTGCGGGCCGCGCCAGTTCGGGAGCCGGACCGTTCAGCGGGTCCGGTGCGGGACCGGGCCGCTCACCGGCCCGGTCCGGGTTTCCGGTCCGGGGACCGGTCAGTAGTACGCCCGCTCGTTCTGCCGGCGGCGCCACCAGAACAGGCCGGTGGCGATGAGCAGGAAGCCACCCGCGCCGCCCGCCGCGGAAGTGGCGATCAGCACGGTGTTGTCCCCGCCGACGCCCGCGGCGGTCACGCCGTCACCGAGCCCGCTGCGCACGCTGTCCGTGGTGTTGCCCTTGACCGTCTTGCCGCGCGAACCGGCCGTCGGCAGGCCGATGTACGGGAAGTAGTTGCCGAACTTCTTGTCGTTCTTGTCGACCGCGTCGCCCAGGTCGTTCTTGGCACCCAGCAACTCGCCCTCGACGACCTGCAGCGCGATGTCGATCACGTCGTCGGTGAGCCGGCGTCCGTTCGGGAAGCCCTGGGTGTCACCGTCGAGCACACCGAGCCGCTTCGGCTTCTTGGTCGGCTTGATGGAGGTGTTGAGGCGCAGCTGCTCCGACGGGGTGACGTACGGCGGCTGGTTGAGGTCCTTGACGCCCTTGAGGAAGACGTCGACCAGGTCGTTGCGCGGCTCGTCGGGGGCCTTGATCTTGTAGATCGCCTCGATGAGCTTCGGCAGTTCCGGTTCGGTGACGTTCTTCAGGAACTGGGCGTCGTCCACCGGCGAGGACGCGTTGAAGGTGTCCTTGTCCTTGATCGGGTTGACGACCTCGTTGACCAGCGGCATGCCCAGGCGCGAGACCTGGTGGAACTGCCCGTCGGCGCCCTTGCGCTGGGTCGTCGACCAGATGCCGGTGACCGGCTGGTCGTGCGACTCGATGATCGCCTCGCTCGGCACCTGCAGGGCGATCGAGTTGACGTTGTACTGCTTGAGCGTGTCCCGCCCGACCTCGGAGAGGTCACCGCCGTACAGCAGGTCGAAGACACGCAGGTCAGCGAAGAACGGGTCGTCGGCCTGACCGGCGAACGTCGTCACTCCGCTCGCGGTCTTGTAGACGGCGTCGTCGCGCAGCTTCTTGAAGTCCGGCATCGACGCCTTGCCGACGTTCGACGGCGCCACGTACACGTCGTCCGCGAGCTTCGTCTTCTTCACCGCGCGCCGGTCCTTGAGCTGGATGAGCTCGATGTCGTACGACTGCGTGATGTTGAGGTCCTTGTCGTCGAGGCTCTCGACGACACCCGTGTTGTACAGGAAGCTCTTGTCGTTCTTGGTGTCCGTGTCGAACGTGTAGCGGAAGATCAGGTCTTCCTGCGCGTCGCCGTCCTTGTCGACGCGGATGTCGTACTGGGCATCCTCGGCGAACTGGTAGAAGTTCGGGCCGCCCGCGGGCTCCTCCATGGGGATCCAGTTCGCCACGATCGTCGTCGTGTCCGGCTTGTCCGGGCTCACGAACGCGTACAGGTCCGTGTTGTCGAACTGGGGCTGCCCCGAGATGAGAGGGGCCTCCCGGTGACTGGAGGCGGAGGCCGCCCCGGGGGCCAGCGCGGCCACACCGGCGGCTGTGAGCCCTCCGGCGGCCAGCGCGCCACAGACGAGGGTCGCGATGCTCCTGCGCCCCGCGCCGCTCCTGGAAGTACTTGTCATGCCGTCCGTCATGCCGTCCGTCCTCTGTCCCAACTTGCCTGACGAACGCCATTCGGAGCGGTCGGCAGGGCGGATTGGTCGAATCTCAAACGTTCTTACGGAGCGTTTGAAATCTTGTTTCACCGGAGGGCGGTCGAGTTTTCGGCGAGCCTGATCCGTACCCCATCCGGAGGTGGGTTCGTTGCGAATGCCTTACGCGAGGGGATGGCCGTGCGGTGCGGCCGGAGCAGAGGGGGAGCGAGTGGAGGCGGACGAGCTTCTGGTCCGGGTGGCCGGAGGTGAACAGAAGGCATTCGAGGAGCTGTACGGCCTGGTGTCCGGCCCCGTGTTCGGGTTAGTCCGCCGGGTCGTGCGCGACCCGGCCCAGTCGGAGGAGGTGGCGCAGGAGGTGCTGCTGGAACTGTGGCGCTCCGCTGCCCGGTTCGACCCCGGCCGGGGCAGCGCGATGTCCTGGATCCTCACGCTCGCCCATCGCCGTGCCGTCGACCGGGTGCGCAGCGCCCGCGCGGCCACCGAACGCGAGCAGCGGGAGGGCATGAGGGCCCATCACCCCGCGTTCGACCAGGTCGCCGAGGAGGTGGAGGCCGGTCTGGAGCGCGAGTGGGTACGCCACTGTCTGGAGCGGCTCACCAGTCTGCAGCGTCAGTCGGTCACGCTCGCCTACTACGACGGGTACACATATCGTGAAGTCGCTGAACAACTGTCCCTGCCGCTCGGCACGGTCAAGACCCGCATGCGTGACGGCCTGACCCGGCTGCGCGAGTGCCTGGGAGGTGTGGCATGAGTCTGTTCGGCAGGCGGTCCAAGCGGGACCTGCACTCGCTCGCCGCGCCCTACGCGCTCGACGCGCTGGAGCCCGGCGAGCGCGTGCGGTTCGAGAAGCACCTCAGGACGTGCGACCGGTGTACGGCGGAGGTGCGGGCGCTGTCCGAGGACGCGGTGCGCCTCGCGTGGTCGACGGCGGCTCCGGCTCCGCTCGCGATGCGCGACCGGGTTCTCGCCGCCGTACGCAACATCCCGCAGGAGGCTCCGCCCCGGGGTTCCGCCCCCGCGCGCGCCACTCATCTGCCGGCCCACGTGTGGGGCACCGAACCGCCACCGCCCCCGCACCGGGCTCGCCGCACGCGCCCCCTCTTCGTGCCGCTGGCCACCGCCACGGCCGCCGCGGCGCTCGTCGTGGCCTCTCTCTTCGCGGTGCAGGCGACGCGCACCCAGGACCAACTGGACGCGGCACGGGCCCAGTCACGTGAGATCGCCAACATTCTCACCGCCCCCGACGCCCGGGCGACCAGTGAACGGGACGCCCGGGGGAGAGGAATCGGAGTGATCGCCTCCGCCAAGGAGGGGCGCGCCATCGTCACCCTGAGCGGGCTCGGCGATCTGCCGAGCGGCCGGGTGCACCAGCTCTGGCTCATGCGCCCCGACCTGCAACCGCGTTCCCTGGGCCTGTTCCAGGGCGACACGCCCTTGGTCACGAGCGGAATGACCGACGACGCGACGTCACTCGCGGTGACCGTCGAGCCGGATGGGGGATCGGTACAGCCAACCAGTCAGCCAATTGCCCAACTCGCCCTGGAATCTGTCGGATTCGGAGAGTAATCGTCAAAGTCCTTACGGGGTAGGTGAATCCTGTGACCGAGATACACGCGTGCCCCGTGAGGGCGATAGGGTTACCCTGCCCGGGCCGGGTGGACTCGTACGGGTGGGGAGTGACATGGAACAGATAACAGCGCGCAGGGCGCGAGTCCCTGCGATCACCTGCGGGAGCAGCGCGACCAGTTCGCGCCTCGACCGCCATCTCTCGGTGCTGGGCGGCCCTGCCGTGCCACAGCGTGAGGCGGCCGAGGCGACGTCACTGATGCGCGAGCTCACCGCACGCGAACCGCACGAGCGGGGCGGCAAGGGCAACCGCATGAGCCGGGTCTCCCTCTTCGCGCCGCTGCGCCGGTTGCGCCGCACGCTGTTCGGCGGCCGCTGAGCACAGCGGGCTCCCGTAAGGAGCCCACTCACCAAGGCTCATCGCACGGAGCCCCGCTCCTTCAGGGCTCACCGCGAGGCCCGCGCTCAGGCGGCCACGCCGTCCCGGCGTAGCGCTGCGATCTCGTCGTCCGTCATCCCCACGGCACGCAGCAGCGTCACGGTGTGTTCCCCGAGCGCGGGCACGGCCCCCATCCGTGCCGTGTCCCCGCCCGGCAGCGTGATCGGGGGCAGCAGCGCCTTCAGTGGCCCGACCGGCGTACCCACCTCCCGCCACCGCTCCCGGGCCGCCAACTGCGGGTGCTCCGCCACCTCGTGCAGGTCCCTGAGGCGCGCGCAGGCGATCCCGGCCGCCTCCAGCCGGGCCATCGCCTCATCCGTGTCGAGCGCGCCCAGGGCCTTGGCGACCAACTCGTCCGTACGTTCCCGGCGTTCGACGCGCGCCGCGTTCGTGGCGAACGCCGGCTCGGTCCCGAGCTCCGGCCGCTGGAGCACCTGTGCGGCCAGCCGCCGCCACTCCCGGTCGTTCTGCACCGACAGCAGAACCCGCCCGCCGTCCGCCGTGGCGTAGGCGTCGTACGGGGCGATGACGGCGTGACCGAGGCCCGTCCGCGCCGGGGGAGTTCCGCCGTGCATCGTGTGGTGCAGCGGATGCCCCATCCACTCGGCGAGCGCCTCCAGCAGGGACACCTCCACCGGACCGCCCCGCCCGGTCGTCCCACGCCGCACGAGCGCCGCGAGCACCCCCGAGAACGCGTACATGGCCGCCGCGATGTCCGCCGCCGGGATGCCCGCCTTCACCGGCTGCTGAGGCGTCCCCGTCACCGACACCAGCCCCGCCTCGCACTGCACGAGCATGTCGTACGCCCGCTTGTCCGCGTACGGCCCCGACGACCCGTACCCCGAGATGTCCACCGCGACCAGCCGCGGGTGCGCGGCGCACAGTGTGGCCGCGTCCAGGCCGAGCCGGGCCGCCGCGCCCTGAGCGAGGTTCTGCACGAAGACGTCCGCGTCCGCCACGAGCCGCCGTACGACGTCCAGGCCCCGCGGATCCTTCAGGTCCAGCGCGATGGACTCCTTGCCCCGGTTGCACCACACGAAGTGCGAGGCGAGACCGCCCGCAGCCGTGTCGTACCCGCGCGCGAAGTCCCCGCCGTCCACTCGCTCGACCTTGATCACGCGGGCGCCGAGGTCGGCGAGCTGCCGGGTGGCGAAAGGAGCGGCGACGGCCTGCTCGACGGCGACGACGGTGATGCCCTCCAGGGGCAGCGGGAGACGCTCCATGGGGTTCATGGGATGGATCATGTCCGCCGCCCGGGGCTTTGTCAGCAGGGACGCTCACCAGTGAGGACACTCACTCACCGCGCGCGTACCGGCGTACGGCGAGCGGCGCGCACACGCCGATCAGCAGCGCGCACCACATCAGCGACCCGGCGACGGGGTGGGCCACCGGCCAGGCGGCGTCCTGCGGCACCGGGGCGTTCCCGAAGAGGTCCCGCACCGCCGTGGCCACCGCGCTGATCGGGTTCCACTCGGCGAGGGTGCGCAGCCAGCCGGGCATACCGTCGGTGGGGATGTACGCGTTGGACAGCAGCGGCAGCATGAAGGTGGCGCCGCCCAGCTGCCCGGCGGCCTCCTCGCTCCGCGAGGCGAGCCCGAGCAGGATGCCGACCCAGGTGGCGGCGAAGCGGAAGAGCAGCAACAGGCCGAACGCGCCCGCCGCGGCAGGCCATCCGCCCTCGACCCGCCAGCCCATCGCGACCCCTACCAGCAGCAGCGGAACGAGACCGGCCGCGGTCATCAGCAGATCGGCCACCGCCTGGCCGGCCGGGACGGCCGAGCGGCTCATCGGCAGCGTACGGAACCGGTCCGTCACGCCGCGGTGCACGTCCTGGGCGGCGCCGAACATCCCCGTCATGACGCCGTTCGCGACGGTCGCCACCAGCATCCCCGGGACGAGGAACGCGCGGTACTCCGCACCCGGCATGGCGAGGGCGCTGCCGAAGACGTATCCGAAGAACAGCAGGAACACGATCGGCATCGTCTGCGTCATGACCGTGATCGCGGGCGCGTGCCGGATCCGCTGGAGGTTGCGGACCAGGACCGCCGCGCCGTCGACGACCGGTGTGCTCATGTCACGGACTCCTTCCGGGTGGTGAGGCGCAGGAAGACCTCGTCGAGGGTGGGCGGGCGCAGGGTCGCGTCGACGACCGGCACCCGGCCGGCGTCGAGTTCGCGGACGATACGGGGGAGGGTGAGCCGCGGGTCCAGCACGACCGCGCCGGCGGTGCGCCGCTCACGGTCGAGCACCGGCTCCGCGCCGGTCAGCTGGTCGAGGACCACGGCGGCCGCGTGCAGCGCGGGCTCGCCGCCCTCCAGGGCGACGACCACCTCGGCGTAACTGCCGATCCGCGCCTTGAGCCCCTCCGGGGTGCCCTGGTGCGCGGCCCTGCCCTCGTCGATCAGCACGATGTCGTCGGCCAGCTGATCGGCCTCCTCCAGGTACTGCGTGGTCAGCAGCACGGTCGTCCCGTCGCGCGCCAGCTCCCGTACGGCGTCCCAGATGTCGTTCCTGCTGTGCGGGTCGAGCCCGGTGGTCGGCTCGTCCAGGAACAGCACGGCGGGCCGGGTGACGAGACCGGCGGCGAGGTCGAGCCGGCGCCGCATGCCACCGGAGTAGGTGCGCGCGGGACGGTCCGCGGCCTCGGTCAGCCCGAACCGCTCCAGCAGCTCGTCGGCCCGCGAGCGCGGCGCGCGCAGCAGACGGGCGAACAGGCGCAGGTTCTCGGCGCCGGTGAGGTCGCCGTCGACCGAGGCGTACTGCCCGGTGACCGCGATGCCGCGGCGGACGGCCGCGGCCTCGCGCACCACGTCGTGCCCGGCCACCCGGGCCGTCCCGGCGTCCGGGGCCAGCAGGGTGGTCAGGACCCGGACGGCGGTCGTCTTCCCCGCGCCGTTCCGCCCGAGCAGTCCGCAGACCGTGCCCTGAGGGACCGCCAGGTCCAGCCCGCGCAGCGCGCGGACGTCACGGAAGCGTTTCTCCAGACCTTCACTAAGTACAGCGTACGTAGTAGTCATGAGTCGACCATACCTCACTACGTACGGCGTACGTAACTAGGATGGTGGGCGAGGTGATGATCCATGGCGGGCCGAGCGGCCGAACCCGAGGTGATCTGGGCACGCCCCGAGCGTGCGGGCCGCGGCCCGAAACCCGCGTACAGCCGTGCCGACATCGCGGCGGCGGCCGTCCGCATCGCCGACGCGGACGGCCTCGACGCGGTGTCCATGCGCCGCGTGGCCGCCGAGATCGGTTGCGGCACCATGTCCCTGTACAACTACGTGCCGCGCAAGGAGGACCTGTACGAGCTGATGGTCGACCTGGTCAGCGGCGAGTACGACCTGTCCCGCGGGCCCAGCGGCGACTGGCGCGCGGACATGCTGGACCTCGCCCGCCAGGCCCGCGGCATCATGCGTCGCCACCCCTGGGTGATCCGCGTGATGTCGAGCGTCTACGGCGTCAGCCCCAACGCCCTGCGCTGCCTCGACCACTGCCTCGCCTGCCTGGAAGGCCTCGGTGTGCCGCCCGGCACGAAGCTGGAGCTGTTCGGGATGGTCAACGGGTCGGTCATGGTGTTCGTCGCCAACGAGTTGGCCATCGCCGAGAGGACGCGCTCCGTGCCGTGGTCCGCGGAGCGGGAGCAGGCCGTGCGGGAGGCGTACATGAGGGGGCAGGTCATGACGGGGGACTATCCGCATCTGGCGGCGCTGTTCGCGGAGGGGGTGGCGCCGGTGGATGACGCGGAGGGGGCGTTCGAGCGGTTGCTGGGCAGGGTTTTGGACGGGTTCGCGCCGCGGGGGTGAGGTTTGTTTCCGGGTGCGGGTTTGTTGTGGTTGCTCGCGCAGTTCCCCGCGCCCCTTTCAGGGGCGTGTCCCTCGCCCTCAGATCAATGTGAACTGGCCTTCCGGGCCCTCTTCGTGGTGGTCCAGGACCGAGGCTGGTTTGCGGGCCGTGTCCGGTACCGGCAACACGTGCGCCTTGCGGAGCTCCGTCGCCGTGATCGGTGTCTCCGCCGTCAATCCCGCGTGCTCCGGCCGGAGTTCCGCCAGCAGCGCCAGTACCGTCACCAGTTCCAGCAGCTCCGACGTCCACGGCTGCGGCCATGACGTCGGGCGTACCGCCTCCAGCGTGCCCGGCTCAGCCCGTTCCGTGCGGCGGGTGAACCACGCCTCCAGGACCCTGACACCGCCCACATGGAAGTCCCAGGCCTCGGCGGGAACGGGGGAGATGCGGCCCTCGCCGGTCAGCAGGGCCTCCTCCTCGCGGTCGTAGAGGAGTTCGAGGGGGCGGGCGGGGAGCGGGGCGCGGACGTAGGGGCGGCGGCCGCCGGGGAGTTTGGGACGTTCGCCGTCGCGGCGCATCAGCCACAGCGTCCGGCGCCCCCGTTCCACACCCCGCGCCCAGACTTCGGGGTCGGCCGTGAGCGGGACCTCGATTCCGTCGGCGCCGGGGCGGGCGGCGGTGAGGATCCAGGCGAGGACGTCCGCCGGGGCGGGGGAGTGGCCCAGATGGCCGGCGAGGTGGTCCCGCAGGCCCGGTGCCAGGTTCGGTTCCTGGCCGCCGGGCCGCCGGTACAGGGGGCGGACGCGGCCGGGGCGCGGGCCGTGCGGGGGGTTCAGCGGCAGCACGGACGAGACCAGGAGGACCGGGCCGGAGGAGTCGGGCGCGACGGTCTGTTCGACGGTGAACACCTGCTGCCCGTCCGCCACCCGCCACAACTCCGGACGCGCGGAGTCGATCAGCCGGTGGTCCGGGATGAGCCAGTGCTCGTCGAAGGGCGCCAGGAGGACCCGTACGGGGTCGGGGCACGGTCCCGACTCCCGGGCCAGCCGTCCCGTGCCGCTGGACTGGCCCGGCAGTTGGGCCACGGCCGAGTGCGGGGTGCGGGAGCGGGTGGGCTCGAACAGGGCCTCGCGGTCGGGCTCCTCGGCTTTCACGAGGGTGTCCCAGCGGGCTTTCAGGGAGGCCGCGTCGGGGGCCGTCGGCCACCTCCGGCCCAGCCGCGGCGGGGCGACGGACCACGGCATGAGGTCCGCCAGGAGCGGAGCGTCGTCGTGCGTCACGCTGGGCATCGTACGGCCTCGTCAGTGGGCGTCGAGAGTGACCGTGAAGGAGAAGCGGTCACCGCGGTAGTGGATCACCGCCACGTCCAGCACCCGGCCGTCACCGTCGTAGGTCACGCCCGTGTAGTGCAGGATCGGGCTGAGCAGCGGCACATGGAGCAGACGCGCCGTCTCGGGGTCGGCCAGCCGGGCCTCCACGGTGTCGGTGATGCGGCCGATGTCCGCGCCCACGACGTCCCTGAGGACCTTCGTCATGGGCCAGCGGACCAGGTCGTCGTGGTCGATGCGTGCGGCGAGTTCGGGGCGGACGTGGTTGCGGGCGTGGTTCGTCGGCTCGCCCGTCGTCTCGTCGCCGCGCAGACGGTGGTACGTCGCCACCTCGGTCAGGTCGGGGAAGTGCTCGGACAGTTCGGGGGGAACAGGCGACTTCCCGTGGTCCAGCAGCTCCGTCGTCATCCCCGACTGCTGCGCCACGATCGCGTCCACCGAGCCCAGCAGCCGTACGGGGGCGCCGCGCTGTGCGCTCGGCTCGATGAACGTGCCGCGCCGGCGGTGCCGGGTGATCAGCCCCTCGTCCTCCAGCTCCTTCAGCGCCTGCCGCATGGTCAGCACGCTCACCCCGTAGTGCCCGGCGAGCTGCTCCTCGGTCGGCAGGCGCAGCGGGTCCCGGGGCGAACGGCCGAGGATCGAGGCGCGCAGGGACTGCGAGACCTGGTACCAGAGCGGCAGTTTGCGGTTCAGGACGATCGAGTCCGGGGCGAAGGAGGTCACGACGGTATCCGTACCGGTCGAGGGTGCCGGTGTGCAACGGGCGGACAGGGCCCAGGGTCAGCCGCCCGCGCGGAAGTGACGCTCCAGGCCCGACCACACGTCGTCGTACGCCTGTTGCAGGTGCCCGGCCCGAGCCGCCTGGGCCGTGGCGGTCACCGGCCAGCGGGTCTCGAACATGAACGCCAGCCCGTCGTCGATCTTCTGTGGCCGCAGCTCGGCGGCGCTCGCCCGGTCGAACGTCTCCCGGTCCGGGCCGTGGGCCGACATCATGTTGTGCAGCGAGCCGCCGCCCGGCACGAAGCCTTCCGCCTTGGCGTCGTACGCGCCCTCGATGAGCCCCATGTACTCGCTCATCACGTTCCGGTGGAAGTACGGCGGACGGAACGTGTCCTCGCCCACCAGCCAGCGCGGCGCGAAGACGACGAAGTCCACGCCGGCCAGCCCGGGGGTGTCGCTCGGCGAGGTCAGCACCGTGAAGATCGACGGGTCGGGGTGGTCGTAGCTGATGGTGCCGATCACATTGAAACGGCGCAGATCGTAGACGTATGGCACATGGTTGCCGTGCCAGGCCACCACATCGAGGGGCGAGTGGTCGTACGTGGCCGTCCAGAGGTTCCCGCAGAACTTGTTCACCACCTCCACCGGGCCCTCGACGTCCTCGTACGCGGCGACGGGTGCCTGGAAGTCCCGTGCGCCCGCGAGGCCGTTGGCACCGATGGGGCCCAGGTCGGGAAGGCTGAACGGGGCTCCATAGTTCTCGCACACATAGCCACGGGCGGAGTCGTCCAACAGCTCCACACGGAAGCGCACCCCACGGGGGATCAACGCGATGTGGGAGGGTTCCACATGGAGTCGACCGAACTCGGTGTGCAGCAGCAGCCCGCCGCGCTCGGGGACGATCAGCAGCTCGCCGTCGGCGTCACTGAAGACGCGGTCCATGGAGGAATTGGCGTGATACAAGTGCGCCGCCATACCGGTGCGCTGCGTCGCGTCTCCGTTGCCGCCGAGGGTCCACAGGCCGCCGAGGAAGTCGGTGCCCTCGGGCGGCTGGGGCAGCGGGTTCCAGCGCAGCCGGTTCGGGTCGGGCACCGTCTCGGTGAAGGGGGCCGTACGGATCGTGCCGTTGTCCGCGCGCGTGAATGCGGGGTGCGCGGCCGACGGGCGGATCCGGTACAGCCAGGAGCGGCGGTTGTGCGCCCGCGGCTCGGTGAACGCCGTGCCGCTGAGCTGCTCCGCGTACAGCCCCAGCGGGGCGCGCTGGGGCGAGTTGCGGCCGACGGGCAGCGCGCCCGTGACCGCCTCCGAGCTGTGCTCGTTCCCGAAGCCGGAGAGGTAGGTCAGGTTCTCCGCGGTCTTCCGTGCGTCCCCGCTCATGATCGCTCCCTCGCGCCCTTCATTCCTATGCTTCACCGTAGGATTCAGTCCGGTGGGGCGCAAGAGGAGATCCTCGCCACGGGTCCGGGTCCGGGTCCGGGTCGGTGCGGTTCCGGCGCCGGGGGGCACGGGAGCCGCGGGAGCGCTGCCCCGCCGGCGCCCGGCCGTCGAAGATCGGCCAAGACGGCCGTCGTACCCAAGAACCCGACTTCAGGGGGATCCGACTGTCAGAGGGGTGCTCTAGTCTCCCCGCATGTCGTGGACGCGCGGAGGTCTCGCCGCGCTCGCGGTCTGTGCCCTCCTCGGCCTCGTGGCGGGCTGCGGCGAGGGCGGCGCGCGGGAGCAGGGGACAGGAGTGTCGGCGTCACCCGTGGGCACGGTGCTGGGCGACACGGACGAGAAGGGACGGCACTACCGTGAGATCGACGAGAAGGGCGCACCGGAGGTCGGCGTCCAGGTTCAGCCGGACGCCGACGACGGCTGGGACGTCACGCTGAGCGTCCGCAACTTCCGTTTCTCGCCCACCGGGGTGAAGCCGGTGGCCGTGGCCGGCCGTGGCGTCGCCGTCCTCTACCTCGACGGCTGCGTCCTCGCCCGGCTGCGTAACCCCGAGTACCGCCTCCCCGGTGACCTCGTCCCCCGCGGCACCCACCCGCTCACCGCGCGCCTGTACGCCGACGACCACACCGTGTGGTCCGTCGACGGCAAGCCCGTCGAGAGCACGGCGGACATCACGGAGTCGGAGCCCGATCCGGGACCGACCGCGAGCGGCCCGGAGACCGGGGTGAGCGGGAGCGGAGCCCCGGACCGTACTGAAGGGCGTACCTGTACGGGACGCTCGTCGCACTCTTCCGGAAAGGCACCATGAAGCCCGTGTCCCAAGCGACCTCGCTGCGCCGCGCCCCGGTGCAGCGCCGCAGCGCCGAAAGACTGACCAGGATCCTCGACGCCTGCGCCGACCTGCTCGACGAGGCGGGCTACGACGCCCTGAGCACCCGCGCCGTCGCCCTGCGTGCGGGCGTGCCCATCGGATCGGTCTACCGGTTCTTCGGCAACAAGCGGGCGATGGCCGACGCCCTCGCCGAGCGCAACCTCGACCGCTTCACCGAGCGCGTCACCGAGCGGCTGCGCCACACGGACGGGGAAGCGGGCTGGCGCACGGCCATGGACACCGTCCTCGACGAGTACCTCGACATGAAGCGCACCGCCCCCGGTTTCGCCCTCGTCGACTTCGGCAACCAGATCCCCGTCGGTGCCCGCCACGCCGAGCCCAACACGCGCGTCGCGGACCGCCTCAGCCAGCTCCTCTCCGGCTACATCGACCGCACGCCGGACGAGGACCTGCGCCGCACCTTCCTGGTCGCCGTGGAAACCGCGGACACCCTCGTCCACCTCGCCTTCCGTGTCTCCCCGGAGGGCGACGAGCGGATCATCCAGGAAGCGCGGGAGCTGCTGCGGGCCTATCTGGGCCGGGTGCTGGACTGACCCGGCCGATCCGGGGACTCCCCGAGATGCATACCGGTCGGTATGCTCGGTCGCACTCGTGCCCCGTCGCCGTAGAGCGCGCCGTCGCAGCCGCACCCCGGGAGGACCCGTGTCCCGTACCACCGACACCACCGCGGAAGCCCGCACCGCCCTGCGGATATGCCCCCTCTGCGAGGCCACCTGCGGCCTGACCCTCACCATCGAGGGCACCCGGGTGACCCGGGCGCGCGGGGACCGGGACGACGTGTTCAGCAAGGGGTTCATCTGCCCGAAGGGGGCCTCGTTCGGGCAGGCCGACGGGGACCCGGACCGGCTGCGCACCCCGCTGGTCCGCGAGGACGGGGAGCTGCGCGAGGCCACGTGGGAGGAGGCGTTCGACGCCGTCGCCGCGGGGCTGCGGCCGGTCGTCGAGACGCACGGACCGAACGCCGTCGGCGTCGTCCTCGGCAACCCGAACGTGCACACCATGGCCGGCGCCCTCTACCCGACCGTCCTCCTCGCGGGCCTCGGCACCCGCAGCATCTTCACGGCCTCCACGGTCGACCAGATGCCCAAGCACGTCTCCAGCGGACTGCTGTACGGCGACGCGAACGCCATCCCCGTACCCGACCTCGACCGCACCGACCACCTGCTGCTCCTCGGCGCCAACCCCCTGGAGTCCAACGGCAGTCTGTGCACCGCCGCCGACTTCCCCGGCAAGCTGAAGGCGCTCAAGGCACGCGGGGGCACCCTCACCGTCGTCGACCCCCGCCGCACCCGTACCGCGCAGCTCGCCGACCGGCACGTCGCCGTCCGGCCGGGCACGGACGCGCTGCTGCTCGCGGCCATGGCGCACGTCCTCTTCGAGGAGAAGCTCGCCGACCTCGGGGAGCTCGCCCCGCATGTGCTGGGTGCCGATGAACTCGCCGCAGCGGTACAGGACTTCACGCCCGAGGCAGTCGCCGACGC
Source organism: Streptomyces sp. NPDC046862 (assembly GCF_040704615.1). Classification (NCBI taxonomy): domain Bacteria; kingdom Bacillati; phylum Actinomycetota; class Actinomycetes; order Kitasatosporales; family Streptomycetaceae; genus Streptomyces; species Streptomyces sp. NPDC046862. The sequence continues at coordinate 141,773 of NZ_JBEYXP010000013.1, forward strand.
GTGCGACGTGGACGCGGACACCATCCGCGCCCTCGCCCGCGAGCTGGCCGCCGCGCCAACTGCCGCCGTCTACGGGCGCATCGGCAGCTGCACCGTCCCCCACGGCACCCTCGCCAGCTGGCTCGTCGACGTGCTGAACATCCTCACCGGCAACCTCGACCGGCCCGGCGGAGCCCTCTTCCCGCTGTCCGCCACCGACAGGACGCCCCGGCCCGCCGGACCCGGCCACGGGTTCCAACTCGGGCGCTGGCGCAGCCGGGTGAGCGGACACCCGGAGGCGAAGGGCGAGGTGCCGCTGTCCGCCCTCGCCGAGGAGATCGACACCGCGACCGACGAGGGCACGCCCGTGCGCGCCGTCATCGCCGTCGCCGCCAACCCGGTCCTGTCCGCCCCCGACGGCGACCGCCTCGACAAGGCCCTCGGCTCGCTCGACTTCATGGTCAGCGTCGACCCGTACCTGAACGAGACCTCGCGGCACGCGGACGTGATCCTGCCCCCGCCGCCGCCCTCGCAGGCCCCGCACTTCGACTTCGCGTTCAACACCTTCGCCGTGCGCAACCAGGTCCGCTACAGCCCCGCCGCCGTTCCCCTGGAGGACGGCCGGATGCCCGAGACCGAGATCCTGGCACGGCTGGTCCTCGCCGCGACCGGCATGCACGGCGCCGATCCGTCGGCGGTGGACGCCATGGTCGTCGACCAGACGCTGGGCAAGGCCGTCAAGGAGGCCCACTCGCCCGTGCACGGACGGGACCCGCGCGAGCTCGCCGCCGCGCTCACCGGGGACACCGGACCCGAACGCCGGCTCGACATGATGCTGCGCCTCGGCCCGTACGGCGACGGCTTCGGCGTACGACCCGACGGGCTGAACCTGGCCAGGCTGCTCGCCCACCCGCACGGCATCGACCTCGGACCCCTTCAGCCGCGGTTGCCACAGCCGCTGAAGACCCGCAGCGGCAAGGTCGAGTTGCTGCCACAGCCCATCGCCGACGACCTGCCCCGGCTGCGGCAGGCGCTGCGGGAGCGCCAGGACGGGCTCGTGCTCGTCGGGCGCCGGCATCTGCGCTCCAACAACAGCTGGCTGCACAACGTGCCCGCCCTCACCGGCGGCACGAACCGCTGCACGCTGCACCTCCACCCCGACGACGCCGAACGCCTCGGGATCGCCGACGGGGACGCCGTGCGCGTCAAGGGCGCCGGGGGAGAGGTCACCGCTCCGGTCGAGGTCACCGACGGTATACGGCGCGGTGTCGTCAGCCTCCCGCACGGCTGGGGACACGACCGTCCCGGCACCCGCATGAGCCATGCCGCGCTCGACCCCGGCGTCAACGTGAACCAGCTCCTCGACGGCTCCCAACTCGACCCGTTGTCGGGCAACGCGGTGCTCAATGGCGTGCCCGTGGATATCGCGCCAGCAGGCACAACGCTGTGACCTGGAGTTTTGCGCTTATTGCTCTCATGTCAACGTCTTGTTAAGACTTGTTGACGCGCCCTAACGTCGCTCCAACCGCCGGCCCTGGTGGCTGTTCAAGGGCGAACGTTAGGTACCCACTTATGCTCACGATTCTCGGCTTCGCCATGATCGCGACCTTCCTGGTCCTGATCATGATGAAGAAGATGTCGCCGATCGCGTCACTCGTACTGATCCCCGCGCTCTTCTGCGTCTTCGTCGGAAAGGGGGCGAAGCTCGGCGACTACGTCATCGAGGGGGTGGGCAACCTCGCGCCCACCGCCGCGATGCTGATGTTCGCCATCGTCTACTTCGGCCTCATGATCGACGTCGGCCTCTTCGACCCGATCGTCCGGGGGATCCTGAAGTTCTGCAAGGCCGACCCGCTGCGCATCGTCATCGGTACGGCCGTGCTCGCCGCGATCGTGTCGCTCGACGGTGACGGTTCGACCACCTTCATGATCACGGTCTCGGCGATGTACCCGCTGTACAAGCGCCTGAAGATGAGCCTGGTCGTGATGACCGGTGTCGCCGCCACCGCCAACGGCGTGATGAACACCCTGCCCTGGGGCGGTCCGACGGCCCGTGCGGCCACCGCGCTCAAGCTCGACGCGGGCGACATCTTCGTCCCGATGATCCCCGCCCTCGCCGTCGGCCTGGTCTTCGTGATCGTCCTCTCGTACTTCCTCGGTCTGCGCGAGCGCAAGCGCCTCGGTGTGCTGAGCCTGGACGACGTCCTGGAGCAGGGGAAGATCGTCAAGGACGGCGAGGACGGCAAGGGCGCCGAGGGCGAGAAGCAGGAGACGTCCGAGACGGTGCTCGTCGGCGCGGGTGCCTCCGGCGGCAAGGGCGGCGACAAGGCCCGTACGGCGAAGACGACCGGCGGCGCGGGCTCCGGCACCGACGCGGACGCCGACTCCGACAGTGACTCCGACGACGACCACGAGGACGTCCGGCTCCAGGGCCTGGACCCCAACCGTCCCACCCTGCGCCCGAAGCTGTACTGGTTCAACGCGCTGCTCACGGTGGCCCTGCTCACCGCGATGATCATGGAGTGGCTGCCGATCCCGGTGCTGTTCATCCTCGGTGCCGCGCTCGCGCTGACCGTCAACTTCCCGCGCATTCCGGACCAGAGGGCCCGGCTCGCGGCCCACGCCGACAACGTCCTCAACGTCTCCGGCATGGTCTTCGCCGCCGCCGTCTTCACCGGCGTCCTGCAGGGCACCGGCATGGTCGACTCCATGGCCAAGTGGATCGTCGACAGCATCCCGGCCGGCATGGGTCCGCACATGGCCCTCGTCACCGGCTTCCTCAGCCTGCCGCTCACGTACTTCATGTCCAACGACGGTTTCTACTTCGGTGTCCTGCCGGTGCTCGCCGAGGCCGGTGCCGCGCACGGGGTGTCGCCGCTGGAGATCGCCCGCGCCTCGCTCGTCGGCCAGCCGCTGCACATGTCGAGCCCGCTGGTCCCGGCCGTGTACGTGCTCGTCGGTATGGCCAAGGTCGAGTTCGGCGACCACACGAAGTTCGTGGTCAAGTGGGCCGCGATCACCTCGCTGATCATCCTCGGCGCGGGCATCGTGTTCGGCATCATCTGAGCCCCGCGGGGCAGTTGAGTGAAGTAAGAACCTTCGAGGAGGACCGTGTTCGTGAGGCCCGGTGGGAACCGCGGCTGGCTGCTCCGCCTCGTCATCGCCTTCAGCTTCGCGCAGGGGGCGGTGTCGATGGCCCGGCCCGCCGTGTCCTACCGGGCCCTCGCGCTGGGCGCCGACGAGCGCGCGGTCGGTGTGATCGCGGGGGTCTACGCCCTGCTCCCGCTGTTCGCCGCCGTACCGCTGGGCCGCCGCACCGACCACGGGCGGTGTGCGCCGCTGCTGCCCGTCGGCGTCGTCCTCATCTCCGGGGGCTGTGTGTTCAGCGGTCTCGCCGACTCGCTGCTCGCGATGGCCGCCTGGAGCGGGGTGATGGGGCTCGGGCACCTGTCGTTCGTCATCGGCGCCCAGTCGATCGTCGCCCGCCAGTCCGCGCCGCACGAACAGGACCGCAACTTCGGCCACTTCACGATCGGCGCCTCCCTCGGCCAGCTGGTCGGGCCGATCGCCGCGGGCGCCCTGATCGGCGGCCCGGACAGGGCGGGCACGAGCGCGCTCGCCCTGCTCGTGGCGGGGGCGGGCGCCGCGGTGGCGTTCACCTCGCTGTGGCGCATCGAGCACCGTACGGCCCCCAAGTCCCGTACGGCACAAGGTGACCGGGTTCCCGTCCACCGCATACTGCGCACCCGGGGCGTACCCGCGGGCATCTTCATCAGCCTCTCCGTGCTGTCCGCGACCGACGTCCTCACCGCCTACCTGCCGGTGGTCGGCGAGGAACGCGGTATCGCGCCGTCCGTGATCGGCCTGCTGCTCAGCCTGCGCGCGGCGGCCACCATCGCCTGCCGGCTCGTCATGACGCCGATGCTGCGGCTGCTCGGCAGGACCGCGCTGCTCACCGTGACCTGCCTCGTGGGGGCCGTGCTGTGCGCGGGGATCGCGCTGCCGGTGCCGGTGTGGGTGCTCGCCGCGGTGCTCGCCGCCCTCGGGTTCTGTCTCGGGGTCGGCCAGCCGCTGTCCATGACGACGGTCGTGCAGGCCGCGCCGGACGGCGCGCGCTCCACCGCCCTCGCACTGCGGCTGACGGGCAACCGGCTCGGTCAGGTCGCCGCGCCCGGCGCCGCGGGTCTGGTCGCCGGTGTCGCCGGGGTCGCCGCGCCGTTCGTCATGCTGGGTGCGCTGTTGCTGCTGTCCTCGGGGATAGCCTTGCGCTCGCCCGCCAGGCCCGAGCGAGGGCGGGACGGGGACGGGTCCGGCGGGGCCAGGGGAACCGGGGCGTCCTTGGGCCGGAAGAGCGAAATCTGACGGGCAGTGAAGCGCGGCGCCGACATCGGCCGTCGTGGATGTGACAAAGAGTCAGTCGAAAGCCGATTTGTGTGACTATCACCTGACTCTCGGAGGTCTCGCATGCCCACCTCGTCGTCCCTCACACGCCGCGCGGGCGCGCGCCCGGGTGTCGCGGCCCTCGCGGCGCTGACCGTGGCGGGAACCGCGTTCTTCGTCGCACCGACCGCCGTCGCGGCTCCCGGCGACCGCGGCGACATCAAGATCCGCATGACGGACACGGACGCCGTCCCCCAGGCCGGCCGGCCGAAGGTCTGCGAGTTCTACCTGGAGGCCGTCAACTTCGAGTCGGCCCAGGGCATCTCGTGGGCCATCGAACGGCAGCCGGCGAAGCCCGGTTCCGCCCAGCTCTCGGGGCGCGTCCTGCTCACCGACGGAGCGGGGCGCACGGACGACAACCTGGCGCTTCCCGAGGCGCAGTACAAGATCACCTGGCGGGTGGACGGCGGCACGGGCGCCGGGAAGCAGAAGCCCTTCAAGATCGACTGCACCCGCGAGGCGCCGGCCAGCGCACACGCGCCGGGCGGTGCGCCGGAAACAGTTCCCAACGACGGACCCAACGGCGATCGGAACGCCGCGCCGGGCGGTGTACCGAACGCCGTGACCGACGACGGGGCGGCCGCCGAGCCCCACAGCGGCCCGAACGCCGCGCCCCGCGGCGATGCGAACGCCGAGCCGCGCAGCGGAGCGAACGCGGAGCCCGGGACGGGCGCCGAGCCGGGGAAGGACGCCCAGCCGGGGAAGGGCGCCGAGCTCAACAGTGGCGTGAATGCCGAGTCCAACGCCGAGGTCAACGCCGAGCCCGAGCGCAACAGCGAGCCCAACGCCGAAGCCGCCGACGAGTCGAACGGCGAACGCAAGAGCGAGGCGAACACCGAGCCGAACGGTGGGCCCCCGGCCGGCGGCGGCGGTCTCGCGCAGGAGCAGGACTTCGCACCGGTCGCGGGCGCGGCGGCAGTGGGCCTCGCCGCGGTCGCCGGAGCCGCGTACTTCGGGCTGCGCCGCCGTCGCTCCGATGGCGCCGCGTAGGGGCACTCCGAGGCCCTGGTACCGGACGCGCGCCTACCGCCTGACGCGGACGATCGTGGTGACCGTCTCTCTGGTGGTGGGCGGCGTCTGGTGGGCTCAGGACGAGCCCGCAGACCCCGCCGGGGCCCGGACCGACGCGCGCGGTGTCGGGGCATCGCGCGCGCCGGCGCCCCGGCGGTCGCCCTCCGGCGCGTCGCCCCAACTGCTGCCGCGGGCCCGCGCGACGCTCCTCACCGTCCCCTACCTCGGCATCCAGGCCCCCCTCGTCGGGCTCCGCCTCGACGGCCGGGGCCGGTTGACGGCACCACCGGTGAACGATCCCAAGGCGGCCGGCTGGTACGAGGACGGCCCCGCGCCCGGTGGGTCCGGCACGGTGGTCGTCGTCGGCCACCGCGACACCAAGACGGGTCCCGCCGTCTTCGCCGCACTGCACGAGCTCCAGACCGGCCGCATCGTGGGTGTCCGGCGCGTGGACGGCCTCACCGCCGTCTACACCGTGTACGCCGTGCGGACGTACGAGAAGGCGCACTTCCCCAACCAGGAGGTCTACGGCCCCCGGAACCGCCCGGAGCTGCGTCTGATCACCTGTGGCGGCCGCTACGACCGGAAGACCGGCTACGCGAGCAACATCGTGGTCTTCGCCAACCTGACCGCCACGAAGGGGCCGTCGGACTCCGCGTGAGCGACAGGGCGGGGCGACCGAAGCGGACCCTGCCTGTGTCTCCTCGTTCCCCGCCGGGATCACCGTCGACGACAGGAAGCGGGTCGACTTCTGATCCTTGCGGGTGTGGGATCGTCCGGGGCCCCTGGTGGCAGAAAACTAACGCCGCTAGTTTAGGGTCCGGACGAGGAGCACCGCCCGGGAGGAACGCGATGAAGGCACACGACGGCATGTACATCGACGGCGCCTGGCGGCCCGCCGTCGGTACGGACACGATCGCGGTCGTGAACCCGGCCGACGAGCGGGAGATCGGCCGGGTCCCCGCGGGCACCGCCGAGGACGTCGACGCCGCCGTACGGGCCGCGCGCGCCGCTCTCCCGAGCTGGGCCGCCACCCCGCCCGCCGAGCGGGGCGCCCTCATCGGCGCCCTCCGGGACGTCCTCGCCGCCCGCCAGGACGAGATCGCCGAGACCGTCACGGCCGAGCTGGGCTCCCCGCCGCCGTTCGCGCAGAAGGTGCAGGCGGGACTGCCGGTGCTGGTGGCCGGGTCGTACGCCGAACTCGCCGCCACGTACGCCTTCGAGGAGAAGGTCGGGAACTCGGTCGTCCACCACGAGCCCGTCGGCGTCGTCGGCGCCATCACCCCCTGGAACTACCCGCTCCACCAGATCGTCGCCAAGGTCGCCCCGGCCCTGGCGGCGGGCTGCACGATCGTGCTGAAACCGGCCGAGGACACCCCGCTGACCGCCCAGCTCTTCGCCGAGGCGGTGGACGAGGCGGGCATCCCGGCCGGCGTCTTCAACCTCGTCACCGGCCTCGGCCCGGTCGCCGGCCAGGCGCTCGCCGAGCACGAGGGCGTCGACCTGGTCTCCTTCACCGGCTCCACGGCGGTCGGCCGCCGGATCGCCGCGACGGCCGGAGCGGCCATCAAGAAGGTGGCCCTGGAACTCGGCGGCAAGTCCGCCAACGTCATCCTGCCGAGCGCCGACCTCGACCGCGCCGTGGCCGTCGGCGTCGCCAACGTCATGTCCAACTCCGGCCAGACGTGCAGCGCCTGGACCCGCATGCTCGTCCACACCTCGCAGTACGAGCGGGCGGTCGAACTGGCCGCCGAGGCCGCCGGGAAGTACGGCGACCGCATCGGCCCCGTGGTCAGCGCCAAGCAGCGGGAACGCGTACGCGGGTACATCGAGAAGGGGGTCGCGGAAGGCGCGCGACTGGTCGCGGGCGGCGCCGAACCCCCGAGCGAGCAGGGCTACTTCGTCAGCCCGACCGTCTTCGCGGACGTGACGCCGGAGATGACCATCGCCCAGGAGGAGATCTTCGGGCCGGTGCTCTCGATCCTGCGCTACGAGGACGAGGACGACGCCGTGACGATCGCCAACGGCACGGTGTACGGGCTCGCGGGCGCCGTATGGGCGGGCGAGGAGGCGGAGGCGGCGGCCTTCGCACGCCGGCTCGACACGGGCCAGGTGGACATCAACGGCGGACGTTTCAACCCCCGCGCGCCCTTCGGCGGATACAAGCAGTCGGGCGTGGGCCGAGAGCTCGGCACGCACGGGCTGGCCGAGTACCTCCAGACCAAGTCCCTGCAGTTCTGAGCGGCGGGGGAGTGGTCCACGTGAACACCATGAACGCGATGAGCGCCACGAACGACGAGGGCGCCGTGGTCCGTGCCGCCGTGCTGCCCGCCGTCGGGGCCCCGCTGGAGATCACCGAGATCGAACTGCCGCCGCCCGGACCCGGACAGGTACGGGTCCGGCTGGCCGCCGCCGGGGTCTGCCACTCGGACCTGTCCCTCGCCGACGGCACCATGCGGGTGCCGGTGCCCGCCGTGCTCGGCCACGAGGGCGCGGGCACGGTCGTGGCCGTCGGGCCCGAGGTCACCCATGTCGCGGTCGGCGACGGCGTCGTCCTCAACTGGGCGCCCTCCTGCGGTCGTTGCCACGCCTGCGGACTGGGGGAGGTGTGGCTGTGCGCCAACGCCCTGACCGGTGCCGGGGACGTGTACGCGAAACGGGTTTCCGACGGGGCCGACCTCCACCCCGGCCTGAACGTGGCCGCGTTCGCGGAGGAGACCGTGGTCTCCGCCGACTGCGTGCTCCCCGTACCGGACGGAGTCCCGCTCACCGACGCGGCGTTGCTCGGCTGCGCCGTCCTCACCGGGTACGGGGCCGTCCACCACTCGGCGAAGGTGAGGCCGGGTGAGACCGTCGCCGTGTTCGGCGTCGGGGGCGTCGGGCTGGCCACGCTCCAGTCGGCGCGGATCGCGGGCGCCGAGCGGCTGATCGCCGTGGACGTCTCTCCGGCCAAGGAGGAACTGGCCCGGTCGGCGGGCGCGACGGACTTCGTCGTCGCGTCGGAGAACACGGCTCGCGAGATCCGTGGGCTCACCGGCAAACAGGGTGTGGACGTGGCCGTGGAGTGTGTCGGCCGTGCCGTCACCATCCGTGCGGCCTGGGACTCCACGCGGCGCGGTGGCCGCACCACGGTCGTCGGTATCGGCGGCAAGGACCAGCAGGTCACCTTCAACGCCCTGGAGATCTTCCACTGGGGCCGCACCCTCTCCGGCTGTGTGTACGGCAACTCCAACCCCGCGCGGGACCTGCCGGTCCTGGCCGGTCTCGTGCGCGCGGGTGAGCTGGACCTGGGCGCCCTGGTCACGGAACGGATCGCGTTGGAGGGGGTCGCGGGGGCGTTCGAGAACATGGTGGCGGGGAAGGGCGGGCGGGCGTTGGTGGTGTTCTAGCGCGCGCCGATCGACCGGGGTTTTCCTCGCCCCCGCCGCCCCTACCCGTCCCATCACCAGGGGCTCCGCCCCTTCGACCCCTGCAAGGGGGCTGCGCCCCCTTGCCCCCCGAGTCCGAGTCCGAGTCCGGACCCCGCTCCTCAATCGCCGGAGGGGCTGAATCTTCCCCGTGTGTGCGCGACCGTTGACCTCCATACCGTCCGGTCAGTACGTTCCCTGGAACGTCCCCGCACCCACCGGAGTGTGCACGTATGGACACCGCTCATTCCCCACGTCCCCAACAGTCCACCACCCCCGCCACCCGCCACCGCCGCAAGGTCGCCACAGCCGCAGCCCTCGCCTCGGCCGTCGAGTGGTACGACTACTTCGTCTTCGGCATAGCCGCGGCCCTCGTCCTCGGCGACCTCTACTTCCCCGCGGGCAGCCCCTCCGCGGGAGTCCTCGCCGCGTTCGCCACCTTCGCCGTCGGCTTCCTCGCCCGCCCCGTCGGCGGCGTCATCGCGGGCCACCTCGGCGACAAACGCGGCCGCAAGCCCATGCTGGTCGTCGCCCTCACCCTGATGGGCCTCGCCACGACCGGCATCGGCCTCCTCCCCACCTACGAGACGATCGGGATCGCCGCTCCGGTCCTGCTCGTCCTCCTCCGCGTCGCCCAGGGAGTCGCCGTCGGCGCCCAGTGGGGCGGTGCGATGCTGCTCGCCACCGAGTACGCCCCGGAGGGCAAGCGCGGGGTGTACGGCAGTGTCGTCCAACTCGGCGTGCCCATCGGCGTGGTGAGCGCCAACACGGTCTTCCTCGTCGCGGGCGCGGCCACCAGCGAGACCGCGTTCACCGCCTGGGGCTGGCGCGTGCCGTTCCTGATCGGCCTGTTCGTGCTCGGCCTCGCCTGGTACATCCACCGCCGTGTCGAGGAGACCCCCGAATTCCGGGCGGCGGAGCAGGCGCTGGTGGAGAAGGAGAGAGAGGAGAAGAGCTCACCGCTGCGCACGATCCTCCGCGACCACCTCGGCACGGTCCTCCTCGCGGGCGGCTCCTTCGCCGTGAACACCGCGACGTTCTACATCCTCATCACCGGCGTCCTCGACTACACGACCCGCGAACTCGGCATGAGGCGCGGGCCGGTTCTCGCGGTGTCGCTCTGTGTGAGCCTCACCCAGCTCGTGCTCATCCCGGCCGCCGCGGCCCTCTCCGACCGCGTCGGGCGCATCCGCGTCTACGCGCTCGGCGCCGCCGGGATCGCCCTGTGGGCCGTACCGCTGTTCCTCCTCATCGACACCGGTTCGTTGCTGTGGCTGGCGGTCGGCACGTTCGTCGCCAGTTGCTTCCTCAGCATCATGTACGGCCCTCAAGCCGCCCTGTTCGCCGAGCTGTTCACTCCCGAGATGCGGTACACGGGCGCCTCCCTCGGCTACCAGATCGCGGCGGTGTTCGGAGGCGGGCTCGCCCCCTTCGTCATGGTGCTGCTGCTGGAGGCGACAGGGACGTCCATGGCGGTGTCGGCGTACATCGTCGGGCTGGCCGTGGTCGCGCTGGTGTCGATCAAGGTGTTGGCGGGGCGGTCGCCGGTGCGATGACACGAGTCAGCGCGGGATGGGCATGGGGCAACTCTGGCAGAACTCACGCCTGTTCCCGCTCGGGCTGTGGCTCCGGAACGGTTTCCGGAGCCACAGCCGCGCGCGTCGTACGCGCCCGGGACCGCGACACGGCCACCCCGGCCAGACACAGCACACCACCCGCCAGCGTGAACAACCCCGGCACCTCGTCCAGCGCCAGCCACGACATCAGCACCACCAGCGCGGGCACCGCGTACGTGGTCGCGCCCATGCGGCTCGCGGTCGTACGGGCCAGCGCGTACGCCCACGTCGTGAAGGCCAGCGCGGTCGGGAACACACCCAGGTAGATCATGTTGAGGGTCGCGGAGAGCGGTGCTTCGCCCGCCTCCGTCACCAACTGCCCCGCGAACGGCAGGCACACCACCGCACCGACGAGACACCCGAACGTCGTCACCTGCAGCGCGCTCGCCCGCCCGAGCGCCGGCTTCTGCGCGACGGCGCCACCCGCGTACCCCACGGCTGCGAGCAGGCACAGGACGACGCCCAGGACCGACGACCCGCCCCCGCCGGACATGGACAGCCCCACGGTGACCGCGCCCGCGAACGACACCGCCATGCCCGCGAGCAGCCGGGGCGGCATCGGGTCGCCCAGCAGACGTGAGCCGAGCAGGGCGATGAGGATCGGGCCGATGTTGACGATCAGGGCCGCCGTGCCGGCGTCGACCTGCTGCTCGCCCCAGTTGAGGGCGACCATGTAGAAGCCGAACCACAGCAGCCCGGATATCAGGATGCCCGGCCACGCGGCCCGCGGCGGCCACCCCTCCCTGCGCACCACGCAGATGACGCCGAGCGCCACCGCCCCCGCCAGCAGCCGCCCGAGTGCCAGTGCGCCCGGCGAGTACGCGGCGCCCGCACTCCGGATCGACACGAACGCGGACGCCCACAGCACGACGGTGACCGTGGCGGCGGCCGCGGCGAGCAGTTCGGGACGGCGGGTGGACAAGGTGGACGGGGCGGCCCGATCGGCGGACGCGGTGGTCATCATGCTCCTGAGGCTAGGTGGGGCGAGGGGGTTGGGGCTCGCGGATTTCGGACCGGGAAGCGTTGCTGGGCCTGTTCAGCGCAACGACTGGGGCTCGATGCCCAGCAGCTCCGCGAAGGCCCGCTCGCCCGCCTGTGTGACCTTCACCGCCCGTTCGGAGCCGATGCGTACGCACCAGCCGGTGGTCAGCGAGTGCCGGCACAGGGCCGCGCCCGCGACGCCCGCGAGGTGGGGGCGGCGTTCGGTCCAGTCGAGGCAGGCGCGGGCGAGAGGGCGGCGTCCGGTGCGTTCCAGGTCGATGCCGGCGTCGGCGAACCATGCCAGGCCGGTGTCCGTGAGGGCGAAGCCGGTGTCCTGGCGGAGGAGACCGTGGTGGGTCAGGGCGTCGGTGACGGTGATGCCGAGGCGGCCGGCGAGGTGGTCGTAACAGGTGCGGCCGCGGGCCATCGCGGAGCGGGTGGTGGCGGCGCGCAGGGTGTGGGGGCGCTCGGCGGAGGAGTCGGTTCGGGTGTGGGCGGCGAGATCCTCCACGAGTTGGGCGATGCGGGGGTCGGCCAGCCGGACGTAGCGGTGGCGGCCCTGGCGCTCTTCGGTGAGCAGCCCGCCGGCCACGAGTTTGCCGAGGTGTTCGCTGGTGGTGGAGGGGGCGACGCCGGCGTGCCGGGCGAGTTCGCCGGCGGTCCAGGCGCGGCCGTCCAGCAGGGCGAGGAGGCACGCGGCGCGCGTCTCGTCGGCGATCAGCGCTGCGAACGCGGCGAGTTCGGCGGCGCCGGCGTGGGGGTGTGGCCGGTCCGGGTTCCTGCGGGTCATGCCCACCAGGATGCGGCACGGACGTTTCGGCGCCGGCCGAAGCGTTGGGGGGATGCCGGTCTCGTCTGCCGGGTTCCTGGTGGTGGGCGGCTGCAGGGTCCGTTGTGGCTGGTCGCGCAGTTCCCCGCGCCCCTGGTGGGGCGCGTCCCCTGGTGGGGCGCGTCCCCTGGTGGTTGTTGGGTGGGTGCGGCGCCGTGGTGGTGGGGGCGCCTGCGGTTTGTCGTGGGGCGGGGGTGCGCGTCTGCGGGCCGGTGGGGGCGGGTGTCGCCCGCTTGGTCTTCGGTGCGCGGAGTGGGCGGCGCGTCGTGACGCCGGGCGCGGGGCCGTGCTTTTAAGGGGCGCGGGGCTGTATCAATATGCGGCTCCGCCGCGCGGGCGCGACAAGCCACGACGAACCCGCAGCCGCCAACGAACAGAACCCGGCGGACGAGAGGAACCCGCTAAACCCCCGGAGGGAGCCGCTCGAACTGGACCGTGAGGCCGTCCAGCAGTGCCGTCAGGCCCGTCTCGAAGGCTCGGTCGTCGATCTTGTCCTGCTGGTCGGCGAGCAGGTGCGCCTGGCCGAGGTGGGGATAGGCGGCGGGGTCGTACGCCGCCTCGTCGTCGACGAAACCGCCGGCGAAGGACCCGAGGGCGGAGCCCATGATGAAGTAGCGCATGAGGGCGCCGATGGACGTGGCCTGGGCCGGAGGCCAGCCCGCTCTCACCATCGCGCCGAAGACCGCGTCGGCCAGCCGGAGGCCCGCCGGGCGCCGGCCGGGGCCACGGGCGAGGACGGGGACGATGTTCGGGTGGTCCCGCAGAGCGGCCCGGTAGGAGACGGCCCAGTCGTGCAGGGCCGTGCGCCAGTCACGTCCGTCCTCGAACATCGACAGGTCGACCTGCGCGCTCACCGAGTCCGCCACGGCCTCCAGGATCTGGTCCTTGGTGCGGAAGTGGTTGTAGAGCGACGGGCCGCTCACGCCCAGCTCGGCGGCGAGCCGTCGGGTGGACACCGCCGAGAGGCCCTCCGTGTCCACGAGTGCCCGTGCCGTGGTGACGATCCGGTCGGTGCTCAGGAGGGGCTTGCGCGGTCGGGCCATGGCGCACATAGTAGGGCTGGACCATTAAACTAGCAGTGGTAATTTAACGGCTGACCAGTCGGTCTTCCTGAGGGGTGACGTGTGGTGAACCTGGAGCTCGGTGAGGAGCACGTCGCCGTCCGGCAGCTCGCCAGGGACTTCGTGGCGGGGGAGATCGCCCCGTACGTCACCGAGTGGGACCGGGCCGAGGCCGTCGACCGCGGGATCGTGAAGCGGCTCGGCGACGTCGGCTTCCTCGGGCTCACCGTCGAGGAGGAGTACGGCGGCTCCGGCGGTGACCACCTCGCGTACTGCCTGGTCACCGAGGAGCTGGGCCGCGGGGACTCCTCCGTGCGTGGGATCGTCTCCGTCTCGCTGGGGCTCGTCGCCAAGTCCGTGGCGCACTGGGGGAGCGAGGAGCAGAAGCGGCGGTGGCTCCCGGGCCTCACGTCGGGGGAGTACCTGGGGTGCTTCGGACTCACGGAGCCCGGTACGGGGTCGGACGCGGGGGACCTGGCGACCCGGGCCGTGCGGGACGGCGACGACTACGTCATCAGCGGGTCCAAGATGTTCATCACCAACGGGACCTGGGCCGACGTGGTGCTGCTCTTCGCGCGCTCCACCGACGCCCCGGGGCACCGGGGCGTCTCCGCCTTCCTCGTGCCCACGGACTCGCCCGGACTGACCCGCCGCACCGTTCACGGCAAGCTCGGTCTGCGCGGACAGGCCACCGCCGAGCTGGTGCTCGACGGGGTGCGCGTGCCCGCGAGCGCCATGCTGGGACCCGAGGGCAAGGGGTTCGCCGTGGCGATGTCCGCGCTGGCCAAGGGGCGGATGTCGGTGGCCGCCGGGTGCGTCGGGATCGCCCAGGCCGCGCTGGACGCCGCCGTGGCGTACGCGACCGAGCGCGAGCAGTTCGGGAAGACCATCGCCCACCACCAACTGGTGCAGGAGCTGATCAGCGACATCGCCGTGGACGTCGACGCGGCACGGCTGCTCACCTGGCGCGTCGCCGACCTCATCGACCGCGACCTGCCCTTCGCCACCGAGTCCAGCAAGGCCAAACTCTTCGCCTCCGAGGCCGCCGTACGCGCCGCCAACAACGCCCTGCAGGTCTTCGGCGGGTACGGCTACATCGACGAGTACCCGGTCGGCAAGCTGCTGCGGGACGCCCGGGTGATGACCCTGTACGAGGGCACCAGCCAGATACAGAAGCTGGTCATCGGGCGTGCGCTGACCGGGGTTTCGGCCTTCTGAGCGCAGCCTCCGGGCGGGTGTCCTCTGAGTACGCGGGTGAGTATTCCGACGGATGTGGTGCCGGTCACGGCCGCCGATCCTTGTCCGCATGAGTGAGACACCCGTCAAGCAGCAGTCCACGGCCGCCTACTTCGGTCAGGCCGTCGCCTCGTTCGCCATCGCCATGGTGGCCACCGCGATCGGTATCTTCCAGCTGGAGGCCGACGCCTGGGTGCGCGCCTTCCTGGGCATCGCCGTCCTGTACCTGGTGACCTCGGCCTTCACCCTGGCCAAGGTGGTCCGGGACAAGCAGGAGGCCGGACAGATCGTCAGCCGCGTCGACCAGGCCAGACTGGAGAAGCTGCTCGCCGAGCACGACCCCCTCGCCAAGCTCTGACCGCGTTTCGTACCGCCCTGAACGGGCACTCTAAGCGAGCGCTCACCTTCGGAGGTATGGTGTTGACCCTGCCACGGGAAGGGGCGAACGAGCGATGAGTACGGCGGAGGAGACGGCCGGCGGCGAGACGCAGCCGTGGGGCGAGGTCACCCCGGACGCGGCCCGGCGGCTGCTCGTCGCCGCGGTGGAGGCCTTCGCCGAGCGCGGGTACCACGCGACGACGACCCGTGACATCGCGGGCCGCGCGGGTATGAGCCCGGCCGCGCTCTACATCCACTACAAGACCAAGGAAGAGCTGCTCCACCGGATCAGCCGCATCGGCCACGAGAAGGCGCTCGACGTGTTGCGGACGGCCGCCGAGAGCGAGGGCGGCCCCTCCGAGCGGCTCGCCGAGGCCGTACGGTCCTTCGTGCGGTGGCACGCCGCGCAGCACACCGTCGCCAGGGTCGTGCAGTACGAGCTGGACGCCCTCGGCCCCGACGCGCGCGCCGAGATCGTGGCCCTGCGGCGGCAGAACGACGCGGCCGTGCGCGGCATCATCGAGGACGGCGTCGCGGCGGGCGACTTCGACGTCCCCGACGTCAAGGGCACCACCCTCGCGGTGCTCTCCCTGTGCATCGACGTCGCCCGCTGGTTCAACGTGAACGGCCCCAGGACCCCCGACGAGGTCGGCGCACTGTACGCCGACCTCGTGCTGAGGATGGTGGGGGCGAAGGGCTAGGTGTGCTGTCCCTCCCGCAGTCCCGGTCATCGCGGAAAGAGTGCCGGGACTGCCGATCGGAAGTAGTACCGCGACACCGATCAGAAGTAGTACCGCGACACCGACTCCGCCACGCACACCGGCTTGTCGCCGCCCTCGCGCTCCACGGACACCGCGGCCGTGACCTGGATGCCGCCCCCCGCCTCGGTGACCTCCTTCAGGGCCGCCGTGGCGCGCAGCCGCGAACCCACCGGCACGGGGGCCGGGAACCGCACCTTGTTCGTGCCGTAGTTGACGCCCATCTTGACGTTGTCGACCTTCAGTACCTGCGGCACCAGCAGCGGCAGCAGTGAGAGGGTCAGGTACCCGTGCGCGATGGTGGTCCCGAAGGGGCCCGCCGCGGCCTTCTCCGGGTCCACATGGATCCACTGGTGGTCGCCCGTGGCGTCCGCGAACAGGTCGATCCGCTTCTGGTCGATCTCCAGCCAGTCGCTGTACCCCAACTGCTCGCCCACCGCCGCCTTGAGTTCGTCGGCGGACGTGAACGTCCTCGGCTCTGCCATGCTCCGGCCTCCCGCATCCCGCGTGTCTGCGCCGCTCGCTGCGCCACTCGTGTCGAACACCAACTCTAAGCAACTGCTTAGCATGGTCGGATGCCGGGGCACCTGTCAACGGCCCGGTCGGGTGACGGGGTCGGTAGGCTCTGAGGGGTGCCTCAGATCCCGGAGAAGATCCACGAGTTGACCGTCGGCCAGCTGTCCGCCCGCAGCGGTGCCGCCGTATCCGCCCTGCACTTCTACGAGTCAAAGGGGCTGATCGCCAGCCGCCGCACCTCCGGCAACCAACGCCGCTACAGCCGTGACGCCCTGCGCCGGGTGGCCTTCGTCCGGGCCGCGCAGCGCGTCGGCATCCCGCTCGCCACCATCCGCGAGGCCCTCGCCGAACTGCCCGAGGAGCGCACACCCAACCGCGAGGACTGGGCGCGTCTGTCCGAGGCGTGGCGGTCCGAGCTGGACGAACGCATCAAGCAGCTCAACCGGCTCCGCGACCACCTCACCGACTGCATCGGCTGCGGCTGTCTGTCCCTGGAGGGCTGTGTGCTGTCCAACCCGGACGACGTCTTCGGCGAGCGGCAGAGCGGTTCCCGGCTCATGGTCGAGGGCCGTGCCGCCGGCGGGCGGCAGCGGTTGGGGCGGGTTCCGGAGCCGGAGGGGGAGCCCGGGAACCGCTGCTGAGCGGTCCCGGGCTCCCCCGGCCCCACGAGTCCCCCGATCCCGTGGGAGTCACTCGTACTCCGTGCCGCCCTTCCTCGTCAGATACGCCGGGCTGACCGCCTTCGCGATGGCCCGCCCGCCGGTCACCGGGCTGTACCGCTCGGTGGCCGGCCGGATCACCACGCCCTCGCGCAGGTGCAGTTCGCGCCCCGAGACGGTCTCGCGGCCGGTGGCGGCCTCCAGGGCGCGGTCGATGTCGTACGGGCCCTCGTACAGCCTGGGTACGAGCGGCAGTTCGCCGTCGAGCAGGTCGGTCGCGTCCAGCCAGCGGATCTGGCCGCCGATCTCCGCGGACACGTCGAAGACGGCGTACCCGAGCGTGTCGCGGCGGCCGTCGGCGCCGTACGTCAGGTCCTGCACCCCGGCCCCGTACACCTCGCCGAAGATGCCGACCCGGCGCGCGCCGAGCCGATCGGCGAGCCGCGCCGCGGCTCCGGCGACGCCGTGGCCGTGGACCGCGCGCCAGTACAGGTTGCGCGGATCCTCCTTCAGGGCGAGGGATTTCGCGCCGAAGCCCTTCGAGGAGACCTGGACGCGGCCGTCCTCGGCGAAGTAGGTCAGCAGGCATGCCGAGCCGTGCAGCTTCTCGGTCAGGACGACCGGTTCGCCGGGCGTGAAGATGTCCGGGTAGCGCTGGATGTTCTCGATGTCGACCCAGGGGAGGAGGTCCGGCGCGGACTCGGCGTCACCGTTCATCGTGGGTGGGATGGGCGGCACCCACTTGGTGATGCCCAGCTGTTCGGCGAAGTCCGTGCCGTCGGCGGCCGCCCGCGTCAGGTCCACGTCCGCGAGCGCCTTCGGGCGGCACACGATGCCCTGGGAGAGCTCGCCGCGCAGCCGGACCGCCTTGACCCGGTCCGCGTTGCCGCCCGCCAGGCGTCCGGTCAGGCCCAGCTCCTCGATCAGCCCGGCCGGGAGCACGGACTGCTCGGGGATGTAGACGGCCGTCTCGCCGGTGCGGTAGGCGCCCTTGGCGACGACGGCCCGGTACAGGCCCACCTGGGCCAGTTCGAGCGCGTCGGCGTTCGGATGCTCGTGGACGGTCAGCACTTCGGCGGTGACGCGCAGCGTCGACATCGGGGGCTCCTCGGTACGGCGGGGGCTCAGATCGGTTTCATCGACCCCAACTGTCGTCACGGGAAAGGGGTGGAGCGAGCGGATTTGCGGCTGGTAGGGTCGCGATCTTCGGCCGGCCGTGACCCGCCCGGCACGGAGTCCTGACGGGACCGACTCCCATGCGCTCTCCCGCCCTCGAAGCCGCCCTCGCGACGGTCGACACCGTCTTCAACGGCTTCGCCAGTCCGCACGAGACGGGATGCGGGCGCTGCCATCTGCCCGAGGAGACGGCGTACCTGCGCACGCCCTTCACGCGGGTGCCGCCCGACGTGCTGGAGATGTACGTCTTCGAGGTCTCCGACCACTTCGACGACCACGCCGCGGCGATGCGCCGTCTGCTGCCGCAGGGAGCGCGGGCGATGGCCGACGGCACGCTGGAAGGGGTCGGTTGGCGGGAGCACGGGCTGGGCGTGGTGGACTGGAGGTCGTGGCCCGCCGAACAGGCCGCGGCCATCGAGGCGTTCTTTCATGCCTGGTGGGAGGACGTCCTGGCGACGCCCGAGCCGCCGAATGCGGTCGAGGACGTCTTCGAGACCTGCGCCGCCGTTCTCGGCTCCTTCACCCCGCTGCTCGACCGCTGGAAGACCGCTCCCGTGGCCGACGCGCATCTCCTGCGCTGCGTGGACCAGTGGCTGGACGACCTGCTCGCCGAAAGCTCGCCGTTCGCCTGGTGCAGCCGTGCCACGGACTCCGACATACGGGAGCTCCAGTCCTGGCTCGCCCAGGAGGCCCCCGCACGCCTCGAATCCCGGGACTACGGCCTCGCCACCCGCGCGGGCGCGCTCGCGCTGCCCTACCCGGAGCGCTGGGACCGCCTGTACTGAGCCAGCCCTTCCGCCACCAGCTGAGCATTCGACTCCGCCCGTGCCCCGTCCGGCAGGACGAGCGTGTCCTCCAGACCAATGCGCGTCGCGAGACCGAGCCGCCCGGCCAGCCGCAGCACCGGCCAGGCGCCGCCCTCCTCGCCGTGCAGCAGGACGGGCCGGCCGTGGGCGGGGCCCAGTTCCGCGAGCAGTGCGTGGGCCGACTGCTCCGCCGTGTCCGCCGAGGGGTCCGTCACCTCGGCGAGCACGCGCAGGACGCGCGGACCCAGGGCTGACGCGGCGAACCGCGCGGCGCCGTCCGTGCCGGACCAGATGCCGGCCTCCACGCCTATGCCGCGCTCCATGAGCGCCGCCGCGACCTCCTCCGCGCCCGGTTCGTGCCAGTTGACGGAGGCGTGGTCCGGCAGGACGGTCCAGGAGAGGACGCGCTCCACGCGGGCGGCCGGGTCGGGCTCCGCCCACGCGCCGGTGGTCACCCCGACGGGCACACGCACTCTCGACCGAATCTCCATGACGGTCGCCGCAACCACTTTGGCTGACAATCTGTCCTGTCCACAGGGGGACTTGGGATGAACATGCACGTCAGACGCCCCGGCCGCCACGGCCTGGGCAGCAGATTCGGCCAACGCTCCCGGAGACAGAGGCACCACCGCACCATCGCCCGCACCGCGGGCGCCATTGAGGCAGACCTGCACCATCCGTCGATGGTGCCATGCGCCACTGACAACGAGCCGGGGTCCGAGGAGACCCCGGACGAGAAGAGGAGTTCCGATGAGCGTTGTCGTCAGCTCGTTGAAGTGGGACGCCGATCAGGCGGGGGCGCAGAAGGTCGTGTACGACAAGGACGGCTACCACCTCGTGCGCTTCCCCTACGAGAAGAACGGCGAGTCGTACGACCCCTGGAAGATGCACGACTCGGCGAACGGCGGCACGAAGGCGTCCGCGTACCCGGATGAGCGCTCCGGGCTGATCTGGCCCAGCCACGACGGCTGGGGCGTGGTGTCCGCGATGGTCTTCTGGGAGGCGGACCCCAGAGCCCTGGAGTACCGGGCGCGGTTCGTCCGCGACCCGCTGAACTCGACAAAGGACGGGTACGACTCGACGGCCACCAGCGACAGCACGATCACCCGGGGCGGGCAGTTCCGCACCTACCTGTGGCAGATGTTCGTGCACAAGGGGACGCCCCTCGGCCTGAAGGTGTCGGCGCGCGGCCTGAGCGACGCGAGGATAAAGACGGCGATCACGCTCGCCGAGTTCAAGCTCGCGATCCACACGGACGTCGCGACGCCGTGACCGCCCGGGTGGTCCGGGCCGTGCGCTCATCGCACGGGGGTGCGGCATCCCCATCGCACCCCCGCCGCGCACGGTTTCATCGGATCGCCCGGGGGCGACCGAGTCCTCCGGCTAGGCCGATACGAGCAGCCGTGCCCGTGCGCGCCTGGCGTCCGCCAGGGCCTCACGTGTCAGCACGGGCCGCGGCACCACGATGCCGCATTCCGCGCAGACCGGGCCCGACGAGGGTTCATGGGCCAGGTCGTACTTCCAGGTGAGGTGCCGGCCCTCGCACACCGGACAGACCGAGTCCGGTTCGCGCTCGAGTCCGGCGATCAGCCGGCGCAGCACCTCTGCCAGTGGTTCATGGGGGTGGACGCGTGGGTCGTCGCACCATGCCACGCCGAATCCACCCCAGGTCAGCCGGTGCCAGTCGTCCACACTGCCCGGCCTGCGCAGCCCGTCGTGCTTCTCCTTCTTGCGGCGCTGCGCGAACTCCCCCTCATAGGCGAGCCAGACGGAGCGGGCCTCCTCCAGCTCGTCCAGTGCGGCCACGAGCCGCGCTGGATCCGGGGAACGGTCCTCGGGACCGAACCCGGCCCGGGAGCACAAATGGTCCCAGGTCGCCCGATGTCCGTACGGGGCGAACCTCTCAAGGCACTTGCGCAGCGAATAACGCCGCAGTGCCAGGTCGCACCTCGGATCGCGCACCTGTCTCGCCAGACTCCTGAAGCCGGCCATCGCCCTGCACCTCCGTCACACCTGCACCTGTACTTCGGTCAACTTCGGCGTCGTCCGTTCGGACGTCGCCGAATAGACGTATCGACACGCGATTCGGCTCCATCCAATTTCGGATGGCCCCCCATAAGCCATCCGTCGAGCGGTTCAGGTCCGCTTCTCCCGTGCCGTCGGCCCGTGTCGGGCGGCCGGCGGCCGTGGTGATGAGAAAAAGTTGACGCTTGCTCATCTTCAAACTCGGGGATACCGGCGGTAACCTCTGGCCCCACCCCCCGTCAGGAGGAGTTGCCATGCCCTGGCGCATCCCACGCACCACACTCGACGAAGTGAGAACTCCCCGCCGATTCACGGAGTTCCTCAAGGGCGCATCCATATGCATCCTCATTGCCGGTCTTTTGTCGCCGCTTTCCCAGGCGGCGGCCGCGGAAACAGCGTCCGTCGACGCGGCGGCAACGGCCAACGACTACTGCGGCGGCCAGTGCTCCGACATCCTTCCGCCCGGTCAGAACGGCAATGCCACCCTTGCCCAGGTCCTCCTCAACCAGGCCTTCGGCACCCAGCCCGACAACGCCGACAACCAGCTCGGGCCGTACGCCAACCTGGCCACCGGCTACTCCTCGCTAACAAACGACAAGATCAACACCTTCTTCAACGACGCGTCCTTCGGCGTCCCCTCCGACCAGGTCGCCTCCACCCTCAAGCCCGCCGGCCGCACGGACGTCACGATCGTCCGCGACAAGAAGACGGGTGTGCCGCACATCACCGGTACCACTCGATACGGCACCGAGTTCGGAGCGGGCTACGCGGCCGCCCAGGACCGGCTGTGGCTGATGGACGTCTTCCGTCACGTGGGCCGCGGCCAGCTCACCCCGTTCGCCGGCGGCGACCCCTCCAACCAGGGTCTGGAGCAGGAGTTCTGGCGCCACGCGCCGTACACCGAGGCCGATCTGCAGGCCCAGATCGACAACGCGGTCGCCACGAACGGCGAGCGCGGCAAGTTGGCCCTCGCGGACGCCAACGCCTACCTCGCCGGAGTCAACTCCTACATAGACGCCTCCGACAGTGGCCGTTACTTCCCAGGGGAGTACGTCCTGACCGGCCACAAGGACTCAATCACCAACGCCGGAACCATCGAGCACTTCAAGATCACCGACCTGGTCGCGCTGGGCTCCGTCATCGGCGCCCTCTTCGGCTCCGGAGGCGGCGGCGAGGTCAACAACGCGCTCTCCCTCCTCGCCGCGCAGGAGAAGTACGGCGTCACCGAGGGCACCAAGGTCTGGGAGTCCTTCCGCGAACGCAACGACCCCGAGGCCGCCCTCACCGTCCAGAACGGCAGCTTCCCCTACGCGACCAAGCCCGACGACCCGCAGGGCACCGCCCTGCCCGACGCCGGCTCGGTCACCGAGGAGCCGCTGGTCTACGACCGCACCGGCAGCGCGTCCGGCTCCACCGCCACCAGCACCTCGGCCAAGGCCGCCGCGAACGCCCTCACCTCCGCCAGACGCGGCATGTCCAACGCCCTCGTGGTGAGCGGCAAGCACACCGCCAGCGGCCACCCCGTCGCCGTCTTCGGCCCCCAGACCGGCTACTTCGCCCCCCAGCTCCTCTTGCTGCAGGAGATCCAGGGCCCGGGCATCAGCGCACGCGGCGCCTCCTTCGCCGGCCTGAGCATGTACGTCGAACTCGGCCGTGGCCAGGACTACTCCTGGAGCGCCACGACCTCCGGCCAGGACATCATCGACACCTACGCCGTCGAGCTGTGCCAGGACGACCACCACTACCTCTACCGCGGCACCTGCACTGCCATGGACAAGGTCGAGCAGACCAACTCCTGGAAGCCCACCACGGCTGACGACACCCCGGCGGGCTCCTACCGCATGCAGGTCTGGCGCACCAAGTACGGCCCGGTCACGCACCGTGCGACGGTCGGCGGCAAGAAGGTCGCCTACACCACCCTGCGCTCCTCCTACATGCACGAGGCCGACTCGATCATCGGCTTCCAGATGCTGAACGACCCCGACTACGTCAAGGGCCCGCAGGACTTCCAGAAGGCGGCGCAGCACATCAACTACACCTTCAACTGGTTCTACGCCGACTCCCAGCACACCGCGTACTACAACAGCGGTGACAACCCGGTGCGCGCGAACGGGGTCGACGCGGAGTTCCCGGTGTGGGCGCGGCAGGCGTACGAGTGGCAGGGCTGGAACCCGTCGACCAACACCGCCGACTACACGCCGCCCTCGGCCCACCCGAACTCCATCGACCAGGACTACTACATCTCCTGGAACAACAAGCAGGCCAAGGACTACACCACCGCCGCCTGGGGCAACGGCTCCGTCCACCGCGGCAACCTGCTCGACGACCGCGTGAAGAAGCTCGTGGCGGCGGGCGGCGTCACCAGGGCCCAGCTCGTGAAGGCGATGGCGGACGCGGCTCTCGCCGACCTGCGCGCCGAGGACGTGCTGCCGAAGCTGCTGAAGGTGATCAACAGCTCGACGGTCACGGACTCCACGGCCAAGGCCGCGGTCGACAAGCTGCAGGCGTGGGTGTCCGCGGGCGCCAAGCGCACCGAGACCTCGGCGGGTTCCAAGACGTACGCCAACGCCGAGGCGATCCGCATCCTGGACGCCTGGTGGCCCCTGCTGGTGAAGGCCGAGTTCGAACCGGGCCTCGGCAGCGGCCTGTACACCGCCATGAACGCCAACCTGCCCATCGACGAGTCCCCGTCGGCCGCCCACGGGCCCACCGGATCGCACGCGGGCAGCTCCTTCCAGTACGGCTGGTGGTCCTACGTCGACAAGGACGTCCGGGCCGTGCTCGGTGAGTCGGTACAGGGCGGCCTCCCCCAGAAGTACTGCGGCGGCGGCACCCTCAGCGGCTGCCGGAACGTCCTGATCAGCAGCCTGAAGGAGGCGGCGGGCAAGACCGCGGCCCAGGTCTACCCGGGCGACGACAACTGCTCGGCCGGCGACCAGTGGTGCGCCGACTCGGTCATCCAGCGACCGCTCGGCGGCATCAAGCACAACAAGATCAGCTGGCAGAACCGGCCGACCTTCCAGCAGGTGGTCGAGTTCACCTCGCACAGGTAGTCCCGGTTCGCACCGGCGGTGCGCGGCGGCGGGTCAGGCGATACGGCCCGCCGCCAGCACCACCCGCGCCAGCTCCTTGTGGCAGATGTCGCTGTGGGCGCCCGACGGCGGGCCGCCGCGCCTGACCACGGCCCCCGCGTCGATGTTCACGCACCCGGACGTGGGCAGCTGCGCCGTGAGCGCGTCGGCCAGCTTGAACGAGCGCGTGCCCTTCACGGCCCGCACTCCGTCGTAGCCCAGCGCGCCCCACTTGGTGCCGAGGACGCTGCCGATGCCGAAGCCCGCGACCGAGCGCGAGTCGCCCGCCATGCGGGAGGCCAGCGGGTAGATCGTGCCCAGCGCCGAGTCGTGACGGGAGTGGCAGCACACCAGGGGGCCGTCGACGCGTTTCTGCTGGCCGTGCAGAACCCCGCTCGCCCGCGTGTCGTGCGGCAGCCGGGCCGCGAAGGCGTAGTGCGAGAAGGCCCCCTGGAGCAGCGTCACCGACTTCACCGTGCGCACGCCCTCGGGCAGCCCGCGCAGCGCGAACGACACCAGCCGCGCCCCGAAGCTGTGCCCCACGAGGTGCACCCGCACCTCCGGCGCCGCCTCCGCGAGCTGCCCGACGACCCGCCCGAGCCCGCGCTCACCGACCGTGCCCGCACGCCGCTTCATCGCGAAGTAAGTGGCCTGGCGCAGCAGTTCCTTGCCGCCGTCCCACAACCGCGGCGCCACGGCGACGGCTTCGGCTCCGACGGCCCCGTTGCCCTCCACCTGCGCCAGCGCCGCCGCGAACTCCCCGCACACCGCCACCGTGTCCCCGAACAGCATCTCGGGGTCGCTCTCCGGCACCCCCTCGGCCAGGGTGTCCGCCGCGAACGAGGCCTGCGGACCCTGCGGCCGCACCTCCACCAGCAGCCGTACGAGCCGCCCGAACTCCTCCAGCGAGGCGCTCTCGTCCGGCTGCTGGTCCAGCAGCCGCGCCAACTGCTCCACGACCGTCGCCCGCCCCGGGAACATCTCCAGAAGCGCGTGCCGGGTGCCCTTGTCGAGTACGGGACGCGCGGTCGCCGGGACCTCGGCGGCCACCTCGGCGTCGGCGGCCACCGATCGCGGCAGGTCGGGGATGGGTTCGTCCGAGAACCGCATCGAGGGCCACAGCACGCCCACGTAGCCGAGGCGCGCCTTGGGCGCCAGCGCGGGGAACGGCTCGAAGAAGCGGCTGTAGAGCCGTGTCGCGCCCGAGCGGTCGTTGTTCCAGCCGTGCGCGAAGACGACCAGGTCGCGCACCCCGCGCTGCCCGGCCTCCGCCAGGAGCCGGTCCCGCTGCCGTCCGTCGACGTCACCGTCCGCGTCGAAGGTCAGCTCCCAGTAGGGAGTCACGCCGATGTCCGGATCCGCCATGCCGAGCCCCCTTCGGCCCCCGTCGGTCATGCGCTGTGCGCGCATCGTCCCGCTGGTGGCGGCGGTTGGCCATACGTCACGCAGGGCTCGGACGTACCCGAATCCATGTGCGGGTGACGGGCCGCCGCGTCGGCGGCCGGATCAGCCGCCGGATCAGCGGTACAGGAGGTACTCCCGGCGCACCCTCCGGAACGCCTCCAGCTCGTCCCGCCAGCCCGCCACGACCTCGTCCGTGTCCGCCCCCGCGTCGATCATCGTGCGCACCCGCGCGGAGCCGGTCAGCTTGTCGATCCAGTTGTCGGCCCGCCAGGCGAAGCCGCTCCAGACCCTCTTGGCGGTCACGAGGAGGGCGATGCCGGTGCGCACCGGGTCGTACGCGGCCCGGTCGTGGACGTGGATCTGCACGCCCCCGACGGTCTTACCCTGGAACTTGGAGAACGTGGGCGCGAAGTACGCCTCCCTGAAGTGGACGCCGGGCAGGCCGAGTTCCTCCGCTGCCTCGGCCCAGCGGCGGTCGATCCCCTCCGCGCCGAGCAGTTCGAACGGCCGGGTGGTCCCGCGTCCCTCCGACAGGTTCGTCCCCTCGAAGAGACACGTCCCCGAGTACACGAGAGCGGTGTCGGGCGTCGGCATGTTCGGGCTCGGCGGCACCCAGGGGAGCGCGGAGGCGTCGTAGAACTCCGACCGCCTCCACCCGGACATCAGGACGGTGTCCAGCGGCACCGGCGAGGTCAGGAACTCCTTGTTGAACAGCCGCGCCAGCTCCGCCACCGTCATCCCGTGCGCCTGAGAGATCGGCTGCCGGCCCACGAACGTCGCGAACTCCTTGTGCAGCACGGGCCCTTGGGCCGAGCGCCCGGTCACCGGGTTCGGCCGGTCGAGGACCACGAACCGCTTGCCCGCGAGCTGGGCCGCCTCCATGCAGTCGTACAGCGTCCAGATGTACGTGTAGAAGCGCGCCCCGATGTCCTGGATGTCGAACACGACGGTGTCGACGCCGGACGCGGTGAAGACGTCGGCGAGCGGCCGGCCGCTCTTCTGGTACGTGTCGTAGACGGGCAGCCCGGTCGCCGGGTCGTCGTAACGGCCCTCCGAGCCACCCGCCTGGGCCGTGCCGCGGAAGCCGTGCTCGGGGCCGAAGACGGCGACGAGGTCCACGCGGTCGTCGGCGTGCATCACGTCGACGATGTGCCGGACGTCGCGGGTGACGCCCGTCGGGTTGGTGACGACCCCGACGCGTTCGCCGTCGAGCAGCGTGTAGCCGTCGGCGGCCAGCCGCTCGAATCCGGTGCGGAGCCTGTGGCCGCCGGTGGCTCCGGTGGCTCCGGTGGCTCCGGTGGCTCCGGCAGGGCTCACTGTCAGTGCGGCGGTGGCCGTGGTGGCGGCGAGCAGTCGTCGTCTGGACACCCGCATGGTTGTGACCTCCGTGATCGACGGAACTGTCGGAGGCCACGGTATTGCTCCGCCGGGTGAGCCGGAATGGATGCGGTGGTGTGTTGGCTGCGGGCCGGCTGTGGCCGGTCGCGCCCACGCGGCGGAGCCGCATATCGACACAGCCCCGCGCCCCTTGAGGGGCGCGCAGTCACCCTTCCGTTGCAACATACCGACCAGTTAGTCTGACCGCTCGGAAATGAACTCGGAGACGGAGCCGTTCCGTCGCGTCGAAGGAGCCGATGGTGGGAGCCGTGCAGGGTGCTGGAGTGGTGGTCACCGGAGCCGGGGGCGGTATCGGGGCGGCGCTGGCCCGCCGTTTCGCGGCCGAGGGGGCGCGGGTGGTGGTGAACGACCTCGACGCCGGCAAGGCGCAGGCCGTGGCCGACGAGATCGGCGGCATCGCGGTGCCGGGAGACGCGTCCGCGATCGTCACCGAGGCCCGGGACGCGCTCGGCGGCACGGTCGACGTCTACTGCGCCAACGCGGGCCTCGGCTCCGGCGGCACGGAGGCGGCCGACGAGAAGGTCTGGGAGCTCGCCTGGGACGTCAACGTGATGGCGCACGTCCGCGCGGCGCACGAGCTCCTGCCCGCGTGGCTGGAGCGCGGCAGCGGCCGGTTCGTCTCCACGGTCTCGGCCGCCGGGCTGCTC
The DNA here is from genome assembly GCF_040704615.1 of Streptomyces sp. NPDC046862. Taxonomy (NCBI): domain Bacteria; kingdom Bacillati; phylum Actinomycetota; class Actinomycetes; order Kitasatosporales; family Streptomycetaceae; genus Streptomyces; species Streptomyces sp. NPDC046862. Next base: position 169,171 of record NZ_JBEYXP010000013.1, read on the forward strand.
ACCATGATCGGCGCCGCGCCCTACAGCGTGACCAAGCACGGCGCGTACGCCTTCGCCGAGTGGCTGTCGCTGACCTACCGGCACCGTGGGCTGAAGGTCCACGCGATCTGCCCGCAGGGCGTGCGCACCGACATGCTGACCGCGGCCGGCAGTGCGGGCGAGCTCGTGCTCGCGCCGACCGCGATCGACCCCGAGGACGTGGCGGACGCGCTGCTCAAGGGCATCGAGGAGGATCGGTTCCTGATCCTGCCGCACCCCGAGGTCGCCGAGTACTACCAGGCCCGGGCCGCCGACCCGGACCGCTGGCTGGCGGGCATGAACCGCGTCCAGCAGAAGTGGGAGACCCGTCCCTGACGGCCCTGCCCGACGTGCCGGGCCCGGAGGGTGGAAAGATCCTCCGTCGAAGACGGCGTGTCCCGGCGGATCGGCGACGATAGGACGAGTGGGCGTCCGGCGGACGACGACGAACAGGCAGAACCTCGAAAGGCAGGTGGCGGCAAGTGCCCAGGACGACGGACGGAGACGGCACGCCCGTCCCGCAGCGGCTGCTGGCCGCCGCCACCCGGCTCTTCGCCGAGCAGGGCTACGACCGTACGTCGGTGCAGGAGATCGTGGAGGCGGCGGGCGTCACCAAGGGCGCGCTGTACCACTACTTCGGCTCCAAGGACGATCTGCTGCACGAGGTGTACGCGCGTGTGCTGCGCGTTCAGCAGGAGCGTCTCGACGCCTTCGCGGGCGCGGACGAGCCGATCGAGAGACGTCTGCGGGCGGCGGCGGCCGATGTCGTCGTCACGACGATCGAGAACCTCGACGACGCGATGATCTTCTTCCGGTCGATGCATCATCTCAGTCCCGAGAAGAACAAGCAGGTGCGGGCGGAGCGGCGTCGTTACCACGAGCGCTTCCGTGCGCTGGTGGAGGAGGGGCAGGAGTCGGGCGTCTTCTCCACGGCTACTCCCGCGGACCTGGTGGTGGACTACCACTTCGGCTCCGTGCACCACCTGTCGACGTGGTACAGCCCGGACGGCCCGATGAGCCCCCAGGAGGTGGCGGACCACTTGGCGGACCTGCTGCTGAGGGCGCTGCGGCCGTAGGTCGAACGGGGATTGTCTCCGGGGCTGAACAGCGCGGGGAACTGCACGGCTTTCAGGGGCGCGGGGAGCTGAGCGACCAGCCCCCGCCCACCCGCACCCAACCGACCCACCCACCCGCCCCCCGGGGGGGGCATGGGGGCGGAGCCCCCGAGGATGGGACGGGTAGACGGGTAGGGGCGGCGGGGGCGAAGGAAACCCCCGGCCGCCCCGGCGGGTCACGCGTACCGCTTCAGCTCCCGCCGCGCCAGCGACCGCTGATGCACCTCATCGGGCCCGTCGGCGATCATCAGGGTCCGCGCGCCCGCGTACAGCTCGGCGAGCGGGAAGTCCTGGCTGACACCTCCCGCACCGTGCAACTGGATCGCCCGGTCGATGATGTCGACGACCGCCCGGGGCGTCGCGATCTTGATGGACTGGATCTCCGTGTGCGCGCCCCTGTTGCCGACCGTGTCCATCAGCCAGGCCGTCTTCAGCACCAGCAGCCGCAACGACTCGACCGTCACCCGCGCGTCCGCGATCCAGTTGTGCACCACACCCTGCTGGGCCAGTGCCTTGCCGAAGGCGGTGCGGGACACCGCCCGCCGGCACATCAGCTCGATCGCCCGCTCGGCCATGCCGATCAGCCGCATGCAGTGGTGGATACGGCCGGGACCGAGCCGCGCCTGGGCGATGGCGAAGCCGCCGCCCTCCTCGCCGATCAGGTTCGACACCGGAACGCGCGCGCCGTCGAAGACCACCTCCGCGTGCCCGCCGTGGTAGTGGTCCTCGTAGCCGAACACCTGCATGGCGCGCTTCACGGTGACGCCCGGGGTGTCGCGCGGGACCAGGACCATGGACTGCTGGCGGCGGATGTCGGCCCCGTCCGGGTCCGTCTTGCCCATCACGATGAAGATCCGGCAGTCCGGGTTCATCGCCCCGGAGATGTACCACTTGCGCCCGGTGATGACGTACTCGTCGCCATCCCGCTCGATGAGCGTGGTGATGTTCGTGGCGTCCGACGAGGCCACGTCCGGTTCCGTCATCGCGAACGCCGAGCGGATCTCGCCCGCGAGCAGCGGCTCCAGCCACTGCTTGCGCTGCTGCTCGTCGCCGAACTGGGCGAGCACCTCCATGTTGCCGGTGTCGGGCGCCGCGCAGTTCAGCGCCGTCGGAGCCAGCTGCGGGGAGCGGCCCGTGATCTCGGCGAGCGGGGCGTACTGCAGGTTCGTCAGGCCCGCTCCGTACTCCGAATCCGGCAGGAAGAGGTTCCACAGGCCCTGCCTGCGGGCCTCGGCCTTCAGCTCCTCGACCACGGCCGGGGTGTCCCACGGCGAGGCGAGCCCCGCGCGCTGCTCGTGCGCGATCGTCTCGGCCGGGTAGACGTACTCGTCCATGAAGGCGAGGAGCTTGCCCCGCAGCTCCTCCGTACGGGCGTCGTATGCGAAGTCCATGGTGGATCAGCCCTTCCCGGAGCCTTGTCGGAGAGTCGTCAGGCCGTGCTCGATGAAGACGGGGACCAGTTCGCCGATGCGGTCGAAGCCGCGGCCCACCGTCTGGCCCAGCGTGTACCGGTAGTGGATGCCCTCAAGGATCACGGCGAGCTTGAACCACGCGAACGCCGTGTACCAGGAGACCTCGGAGACGTCGCGCCCCGAGCGCGCGGCGTACCGCTCGACGATCTCCGCCGGATCCGGGTGGCCGGGAGCCGCGGCCGTCGTGGAGACCGGGGAGTCCGGCAGCCCGAGCGGCACGCTGTACATGACCAGCAGGCCCAGGTCCGTCAGCGGGTCGCCGAGCGTGGACATCTCCCAGTCGAGGATCGCCCTGATCCGGTCGTCCTCGCCCAGCAGGACGTTGTCGAGCCGGTAGTCGCCGTGCACGACCGCGGGCGCGGGGGAGTGCGGGAGCGCGCGGCCCAGGGTGGCGTGCAGCTCGTCGATCCCGGCCAGGTCGCGGTTGCGGGAGGCGTCGAGCTGCTTGCCCCAACGCCGCAGCTGGCGGTCCAGGAAGCCCTCCGGGCGCCCGAAGTCCTCGAGCCCCACCTCGGCGGGGTCCACCGCGTGCAGCTCGACGAGCGTGTCGACCAGGCTCAGCACGGCCTCCCGGGTGCGCTCCGGGCCGAGCGGGGCGAGCTGCTCGGCGGTGCGGTACGGGGTGCCCTCCACGAAGTCCATGACGTAGAACGGGGAGCCGAGCACCTCCTCGTCCTCGCACAGCAGCACGGGACGCGGCACGGGTACGTTCGTCGGGTACAGCGCGCTGATGACCCGGTGCTCGCGCTTCATGTCGTGCGCGGTCGCCAGCACATGGCCCAGCGGAGGGCGCCGCACGACCCACTTCGACGTGCCGTCCGTGACCTCGTACGTGAGGTTCGACCGCCCGCCCTCGATGAGCCGGCCGGTCAGGGGGCCGCTCACCAGGCCGGGCCGCTCGGCATCGAGCAGGCCGCGCAGCCGGTCCGGATCGAGACCGGGTGGGTGGTCAGGACTCATCGTCGCTCCTACGTGCGGGTGAACGGGGACGGGGATTCCACTCGGATCCACATGCGCTGGAATTTCACTGGGACTCATGATGCCGACCGGTCGGTATGCCGTCCAGTGGGCGGGGCGAAAGTGATCGGTCTCTCCACTCGTTCCGGCGCCGGCGCCCGTGTGCGAGACCCGGGCGCCGGTACCCGGGCTCACGCGTGGCAGGTCATCATCTCGCCGCCGTTGATCGCCGCCATGTCCGTGAAACCGGCGAACGGGTCGACTCCCTCGCCCTCGGGATGTCCGTCCAGCTCGGCGTAGGCGCGGCGCAGGTTCGCCACGAGCCGCTCGCTCTCCGGCAGCTCGGCGTACTCCCCGAGGTCGGTCTGCCGGGCCGCCTCCAGCGGGGTGAGCCCCGCCGCGTGCGACTTCTCGGCCACGTCGGCCACGAAGCGGATGTACCGCTCGGCCCGGTCGAACGCCGACGGGTCGGTGACCGGCCCGTGCCCCGGTACGACGGTCTCGGCGCCCAGTGCGCGCAGCATCTCCAGCGCACGCAGCGAACCGCTCAGCGACCCCATCAGGAAGAAGGGCGTCCCGCCCTCGAAGACCAGGTCCCCGGTGAACACGACGCGGCGGTGCGGCAGCCAGACGAAGGAGTCGCCCACGGTGTGCGAGACGCCCGGGTGGATCACCTCGGCCTCGATGTCGCCCACGTGGAGTGTCGTGCGGTCCGTGAACGTCAGGTCCGCGCCCTTGATCGGGACGTGCCCGAAGTCGGTCTGCGGCCAGAGCAGGTGCAGGTGCTGTCCGCTGGCCAGGGCCTCGCGGCGGCAGGCGGCGTGCGAGACGAGTGTGGCCGTGGGCATGAAGTGGCCGTTGCCGTAGGTGTGGTCGCCGTGGTGGTGGGTGTTGACCAGGAGCCGGGGGGCCGGGACGCCCTTGTCCTCGATCGCGGCGGACAGGGCCAGGGTGCGGCGTTCGGTGGCCGCGGTGTCCACGAGCAGGGTGGTCGTGCCGTCGCTCACGAAACCGGAGTTGTTCAGGCACCATCCGCCGTCCGGTTGCACGTACGCGTGCACGTCCTCGGCCAACTCGACCGTGTACGGCTCGCCTGCGGTCATGGGGACCCCCTGGGATCGTCACCAACTGGTGCACAGAGCCTGCCAGTCGGTTCCGAGCTGCCGGAATCCGGGGTGCCCGGTGGTTTCGCCCCCGCCGCGTGGGTGGGCGTCTGGGGTGGGTTTGTCGGGTGCGGGTGAGTGGGGGCTGGTCGCGCAGTTCCCCGCGCCCCTAAAGACCGTGCGGTTCCCCGCGGCGTTGAAACCAGCCCTGGCCGGGAAGATTCAGCGCAGCCCCGCACCCTCCAGCGCCGCCCGCACCCTCCAGCCCCTCCGGCGTTTGAGGAGCGGGGGTCCGGGGGCTGGCCCCCGAACGGGGTCGAAGGGGCGGAGCCCCTGGGGGATGGGACGAGGATGGGACGGGTAGGGGCGGCGGGGGCGAGGAAACCCACCAGCAGCAGACCCGCCGCGTCACACCACCAACGCCGCCGCACACACCGCGAGGGCCACCGTGCACAGGGCCGCCGCCGTGGCGTGCCGGCCGGCGATCACCGGGGGACGCGGCGAGGCCAGGACCCGGATGCGGAGGTGGGCGAGCCACAGGAAGCCCAGCCACAGGACCCCGCACACCGCACCGACCAGCGCCCCCACCACGGACGGCCCCTCGTGCAGCGCCGTCTTCGCGGCAAGCACGGCCGCCACGGTGCTCGCCAGCGTCGTACGCCGCCACGCCAGCCGCGTACGCTCCGGCTGGAGCCCGGGATCCCGCTCGTCACCGGCGCCGCTCATCCCTCCCACCCCAGGAGCACCACGGCGACCATGGCGATCGCGACGACGGCCACCGCGACGCTGAGCAGCGCCGGGAAACGCGACACGGGCAGGTCCTCGCCGCGCCGCATCGCCCGCTCGCACCGCACCCAGTGGTTCACCGCCCGCAGCGAACACAGCACACCGGCCGCGAGCAGCGCGAGCGCGAGGCCCACCCGCCAGCCCCACCGCAGGTCCGGCAGGAACTGGTCCACCGCGAAGCCCCCGCCGATCAGCGCGAGCGCGGTGCGCAGCCAGGCCAGGAAGGTCCGCTCGTTCGCCAGCGAGAACCGGTAGTCGGGAGTGCCGCCCTCCTCCCGGACCTCCTGTGGCGCGAACCACAACCGGACGTTCCGCAAGAATTCGATCACATTCACGACCCTATCGGGCGCTGTTCCGACTCCCTGGAGCGAGGGGAGGGGTCAGCCCATGGAGCGGTACGCCTTGAAGCGTTCGTACGCGGCCAGGCCGTCGGGAACCCACTCCCACTCGGTCAGCCGCCGCTCCAGCTCGTCCTCCGGCAGGAACCCGTGCCAGGCCACCTCCTCGACCTGCGGGTTCACCGGGAGGTCGCAGCGGACCTCGTACACGGCGGACCACCAGGTCTGGCCGGCGCCGTCGTCGTACAGGAACTTGAAGAGGTGGGCGGGCCGGGGGAGGCCGGAGACCCCGAGTTCCTCCTCGGCCTCGCGCAGTGCCGCGTCGTCGTAGGACTCGCCCGCGCCCACGACCCCGCCGACCCACATGTCGTACAGGGAGGGGAAGACCAGCTTCGTCGGGGTGCGGCGGTGGACGAAGATCCGGCCCTCGGCGTCGCGTACGTGGATGAAGGCGCAGCGGTGGCGCAGTCCTCGCGCGTACGCCTCGCCCCGGGGTGATTGCCCGATGACCCGGTCGTTCTCGTCCACGATGTCGAGGATCTCGTCGGCGGCGCTCATGGCCCCATCCAAGCAGGCCGGTACGGATCCCAGTAGGCCGCCCGACCCGGGGCCTCGCCCCAGGGTCTCGACCACAGGTCCCGACCCGGGGCCTCGACTCCGGCCTCGACTCCGGGTCCGGCCCCGGGCCCCAACCCCGGGCTTCGACCACAGGTCCCGACCCCAGGTCCCGACCCCAGGCCTCGACCACAGGTCCTGACCCCGGGCTTCGACCACAGGTCCCGACCACAGGCCTCGACCACAGGTCCTGACCCCGGGCCTCGACCACAGGTCCTGACCCCGGGCTTCGACCGCAGGTCCCGACCCCAGGTCCCGCCCCCAGGCCTCGACCACAGGTCCTGACCCCGGGCTTCGACCACAGGTCCCGACCCCAGGCCTCGGTCCTGGGCCTCGACCCCGGGCCTCGACCTCAGGTCCCGACCCCAGGCCTCGACCCCGTGCCCCGACCCCGGGCAAAGGACCCTCAGCCCGACCGCAGGGCGGCCCGTTCCCGTGGATTCCGCGGCGCCGGGACGCAGCCGCGCGGCATCGCCGGGTGCATCCCCAGCAGCACGATGCCGCCGACGATCGCCGCGAGGCCGGCGGCCTCCCAGGCCAGCGCGCCGGTGTCGGTGCGCAGGCGGTCGCCGAGGAAGCCCACCCCGCACGCGATCCCGGCGAGCGGCTGGGCGGCCGTCAGCGCGGGCAGCGACATCCGCAGCGGCGCCGTCTCGAAGGCGCTCTGCACCAGGATCAGGCCCGTGACGCCGAGCAGGACCACGCCGTACAGCTGCCAGCCGGTCACCAGCTCCGTCCAGCCGCCCTCGGAGAACCGCTGCCCGCTGACCCGGGTGAGCGCGTCCTGGACGCCGTAGAGCAGTCCCGCGGCGAGGGCCAGCAGGACCGGCCCTGCGCTGAGCCGGGACCGCTTCGCGTACGTCGTCAGCAGCAGGGCCAGGCCCACCATGGCCCCGATGATCAGCCAGTGCCGGAACGGGTCGGAGACCGCCTCGCCGCCCTCCGGCCGACCGGCCACGATGAACGCGGTCACCCCACCCGCGAGCAGCACCAGCCCCGCCCAGCCCTGGCGGCCCAGCGGCTGCTTCGTCTGCCTGCGGGAGAGAGCCAGCGCGAACAGGAGGTTCGTCGCGAGGAGCGGTTCCACCAGGGACACCTCGCCCTGCCCCAGTGCGACCGCGCCGAGTGCCATGCCGCACACCATGAGTCCGATCCCGCCCAGCCACCGCGGCACCCGCACCAGGTCGAGGAGCAGCCGGGGCGAGAGGAAGTCACTGAGCGGGGCGTGCGCGGCGGCCTGCTGCTGGAGCACGAAACCGAACCCCAGACAGCACGCGGCACTCACGGACAGGAACAGAAGCAGGAACGACACGCTGGGTAACCTCGGGTCGTCGGACACGGCACCGCCGCGGCCGCCGGGGCGCCGCAGACACTGGTCGGAAGCCGGTGTCACGCGGAGGGCCGGACGGGGCGCGACGCGTATCCCGACGACTGTAGCGAGCCGGGCGGGAGCTGTCCGCAGGAGCGGACACATCCCGGCAGTTGACTCGCTCACTCTTGTGCCGAAGGATCTGATGCCAAGCTGCCGACCGGTCGGTAACAACGGCCCGGCCCGGCTCCTGACCTGCCTTGACATGCTTTGACAGTTCTTTGGCGCGTGGTTTTACGCGTTCTTTGACATGCACTTCGACACGTACTTTGACACGTTCTTGAGAGGACGGCTCCATGGCGTACGACGCAGATGTGATCGTGATCGGGGCGGGCCTCGCCGGCCTCGCGGCGACCGCGGAGCTCGTCGACGCCGGCCGCACGGTGATCCTCCTCGACCAGGAGCCCGAGCAGTCGATGGGCGGACAGGCCTTCTGGTCCTTCGGCGGTCTCTTCTTCGTGAACTCGCCCGAGCAGCGCCGGCTGCGCATCAAGGACAGCCACGCCCTCGCCCTCCAGGACTGGATGGGCACGGCCGCCTTCGACCGACCCGAGGACAACTGGCCGCGCAAGTGGGCGGAGGCGTACGTCGACTTCGCCTCCGGAGAGAAGCGCGCCTGGCTGTACCAGCAGGGCGTGCGGTTCTTCCCGGTGGTCGGCTGGGCCGAGCGCGGCGGCTACGACGCCAACGGGCACGGCAACTCCGTACCCCGTTTCCACATCACGTGGGGGACCGGGCCGGGGCTCGTCGAACCGTTCGAGCGGCGGGTGCGGGCCGGGGCGGCCCGCGGGCTGGTCCAGCTGAAGTTCCGGCACCGCGTCACCGGGCTGTCCCGCAGCGGGGGCGCCCTCGATACCGTCACGGGCGAGATCCTGGAGCCGTCCGGCATCCAGCGCGGCCAGGCCAGCAGCCGTACCGTCACCGGCGCCTTCGAGTTCCGGGCGCAGGCGGTGATCGTCACCTCCGGCGGCATCGGCGGCAACCACGACCTCGTCCGCGCCAACTGGCCCGAGCGCCTCGGCACCCCGCCCGAGCGGATGGTCTCCGGGGTGCCCGCGCACGTCGACGGCAAGATGCTCACCATCGCCGAGGAGGCGGGCGCGCACCTGATCAACCGCGACCGCATGTGGCACTACACCGAGGGCATCCAGAACTGGAACCCCATCTGGGACAACCACGGCATCCGCGTCCTGCCGGGCCCGTCCTCCCTCTGGCTGGACGCCCGCGGCAAGCGGCTCCCGGTCCCGCTCTTCCCGGGCTTCGACACGCTCGGCACGCTGGAACACATCATGAAGACCGGGTACGACTACACGTGGTTCGTGCTCGACCAGAAGATCATCGGCAAGGAGTTCGCGCTCTCCGGCTCGGAGCAGAACCCCGACCTGACCGGCAAGTCCATCAAGGACGTCATCAACCGGGCCCGCGCGGCCGTGCCCGGCCCCGTGAAGGCCTTCATGGACAACGGCGCCGACTTCGTCGTCGAGAAGGACCTGGGCTCCCTCGTCCGCGGCATGAACGCGCTCACCAAGGAGCCGCTCATCGACGAGGCCGCGCTGCGCCGCGAGATCGTCGCCCGCGACCGCGAGATCGTGAACCCGTTCACCAAGGACCTCCAGGTCATGTCGATCCGCGGCGCCCGCAACTACCTCGGCGACAAGCTGATCCGCACCGCCGCCCCGCACCGCATCCTCGACCCCAAGGCGGGCCCGCTCATCGCCGTCCGCCTCAACATCCTCACCCGCAAGACCCTCGGCGGCCTGGAGACCGACCTGTCCTCCCGCGTCCTGACCGAGGGCGGGGACCCACTGGAGGGCGTGTACGCGGCGGGCGAGGCCGCGGGCTTCGGCGGGGGCGGCGTCCACGGCTACCGGTCGCTGGAGGGGACGTTCCTGGGCGGGTGCCTGTTCTCGGGGCGCACGGCGGGGCGGGCGGCGGCGAAGGCTTTGGGCTAGGACCGGGGGGCGACCCCGCGTGAGCACCGCCGAGCGATGTCGCGTGTCGGCGAGTGATTACGGAACCCTGACGGATTGATACGGACACCTGCCGCCGCTGGCCTCATCGGGGTGGCAGGTGTTCGAATCAGTACGTGAGCACTGAACAGCCCCCAGAGGAACAGCCCCAGGAGCGGGGCGCGCCGGTGGGCCGCCGTGTCGTGCTGGGCACGATCGGGCTCGGAGCGTTCGGACTGGTCGCCGCACCCGTGCTCCAGCGGGGTCTGGAGTCCTTCCTGGGCGAGGCCGCCGACAAGGACCCCACGGGCCTCACCGGTCTGCTCCCCAACGGTGGCGGTTTCCGCTACTACTCGGTGACGTCGTCCGTCCCGAACAAGAACGAGTCGACCTACCGCCTCACGATCGACGGACTGGTCGACCGCCCGACGTCGTACACCCTCGACGAACTCCGTGCCCTGCCCCAGACGCGGATGGTGCGCGACGTCCAGTGCGTCACCGGCTGGCGGGTGCCCCACACCCCCTTCGAAGGCGTACGCCTGTCCCGGTTGCTGGACCTGGCGGGAGTGCGATCGTCGGCCGGGGCGATCCGCTTCACCTGCTTCGACGGGTCCTACACGGAGAGCCTGACCCTCGACCAGGCCCGCCGCGCGGACGTCCTGGTCGCCCTGCGCATGCAGGACAAGGACCTGAGCCACAACCACGGCGGCCCGGTCCGGCTCTACGTCGCCCCCATGTACTTCTACAAGTCGGCGAAGTGGCTCTCCGGTATCACGGTCACCGAGAAGGTGAAGCCGGGATACTGGGAGGAGCGGGGCTACGACGTCGACGCGTGGGTCGGCAAGTCGAACGGGCGGGACGATGAACCCACGAGTTGACACCCCGGCGGTCGAGTCGGCCCCCTCCGCCCGTGTACGCCGCTTCAGTCGCGCCGAGCGCTGGGTGCACCGGACCGCGGCCGCGCTGATGGGCGTGTGCGTGGTGACCGCGGCCTGCCTGTACGTCCCGCTGCTCGCCGAACTCGTGGGCCGCCGCGCCCTCGTGGTCACCGTCCACGAGTGGTCGGGCCTGCTGCTCCCGCTCCCCGTGCTGGCGGGACTCGCCTCCCGCGCCTTCCGGGCGGACCTGACCCACCTCAACCGCTGGGGCCCGCACGACCGCGTCTGGCTCCGCAAGGCCCTGCGCCGCCTTCCCGGTCCCCGCCCCGCGGCCAAGTTCAACGGGGGCCAGAAGCTCTACGCGGCCTGGATCACCGGAGCCACCCTCGTCATGCTCGGCACGGGCCTGATGATGTGGTTCACCCATCTGACCCCGCTGATGTGGCGCACCAGCGCGACCTTCGTCCACGACTGGCTGGCCCTGACGATCGGTATCGTCCTGGCCGGCCACGTCGGCATGGCCCTGGGAGACCCGGAGGCGCGGGCGGGGCTGAGGACAGGGGCGGTGAGCCGGGAGTGGGCCGAGCGGGAGCATTCGCTGTGGCGGCCGTGAGGCGGGCCGCCGCGGAAAACCACCCACGCAGGCCACCCACGCAGGCCACCCACGCAGGCCACCCACGCATGCCGCCACCCACGAAGGCCACTCATGCCCGGACCCCGCTCCTCGGAAGGAACGGGGCCCGGGCCGGCCGACGTGGCGCGCCTCGCCGATGAGGGTCAGCCGCGGCGCAGGCGGACCGCCACCGTCTCGTTGACGGTCACCGGCTGGGCGTAGTCGGGGTCCGTCGCCGTGGCGTGGCCCTCGACCTCGACGAGACCACGCTGGAACGGGACGGTGCCCGTGGGTACGGCGGTCCCGGTCCATGCCACCGGTGCGCCCGGGACGCAGGCAACCGACGTGGTGAAGGAGCCCCGGATGATGGTCTGGTTCTTCACCTGGGTGACGTCACCCGACACGGTGGTCTGCACCGGCTTGTTGCAGCTCACCGTCCCGTTGAAGGTGGCCTTGCCGTTCAGGGTGCTCGCGGTGCCCTCCACCGCGACGGCGAGGCCGAGGTCGAGCTCGGCCGGCGGGGCCGGGTTGTCGATGTGGACCTCGCCGCGGGCGGCGGGGGTGCTTCCCTCGCAGTGCTGCTCGAAGGAGGCGTCGAGCTTCTTCACGTATCCCTGCGGGCCGAACTCCACCGCGTCAATGGTGAAGGTGCCGGTGAGCGTGTTGCATCCGCGCCCGTTGCCGCTGAGGTCGAGACCGGGCTCGTTGTGCCCGTTGAACGGGTAGCGGGTGGCTCCGGTGTAGGTCCCCGGCGCCAGGGTCTTGCCGGACGGCGCCGCGAGGTCCAGGGACCACCAGTCGCCGTTCCCTCCGTCGACCGAGAGGGAGACCGCGCTGTTGGCGCTGTTCGTGGAGATGTTCAGGCGGTCGCTGGACGCGGTCGAGTAGGCGTAGGACTGTCCGCCGCTGATGTAGTCGCCCTCGTCGCCGCTGAAGGCGAAGGACCCCTCGGTGACCGGCAGCGCGTGTGCCGCGGGGCCCGACAGCAAGCCGGTCGAGCCGGTGGCCATGCCCAGGGCCAGGACGAGGACGGCCGTGGCACGGGCTAAGACGCGTCTGGGCGTGCTGAGTTTCATGGTTGTTCCCCCTTGAGAGACGGTGTGCCCCGCCGACGTGGTGTGATCGTCGGCGGGGCGAGTCTGCCAACCAGGGGGATGTGCGACAACTACGTTTCAGGAGGCATGAGTTGTGGTTTTGGCCAACATCTCTCCCGGAGGTCGTACCTCCTGGATGACGGTCGTACCTCCTAGATGACGAGGGACAACAGCAGCACCACACCTCCGGCGACCACCGAGATGATCGTCTCCATGACGGACCACGTCTTGACGGTCTGGCCGACGTCCAGGCCGAAGTACTCCTTGACCAGCCAGAAACCGGCGTCGTTGACGTGGCTGAAGAACAGCGAGCCCGCGCCGATGGCGAGGACGAGGAGAGCCGCGTGCGTGGTCGACATGTCGGCCGCGAGGGGCGCGACGAGACCGGCCGCCGAGACCGTGGCCACGGTCGCCGAGCCGGTCGCCAGCCGGATCGCCACCGCGATCAGCCAGGCCAGCAGGAGCGCGGGGATCGACCAGTCCTCGGAGATCTCCAGGATCATCTGGCCGACACCGCAGTCGATCAGCGTCTGCTTGAAGCCGCCGCCCGCGCCGACGATGAGGAGGATGCCCGCGATCGGGGCCAGCGACTTCTCGACGACCTCCGTGAGGCGGCCCTTGGTGAACCCGGCCGGTCGGCCCAGCGTGAAGATGCCCACGAGCACGGCCGCGAGCATCGCGATCAGCGGAGAGCCGATCACGTCGAAGACACGCTGGACGCTGTTCTCGGGGTCGTCGATGACGATGTCCACGAGGGCCTTGGCCAGCATCAGCACGACGGGCAGCAGCAGGGTGATGACGGTCGCACCGAAGCCCGGACGCCGCTCCAGGTCCTCCGAGGCACGGGGCGGCAGCATCCGCTCGGGGACCGGCACGTCCGCCCAGCGGGCCGCGTACCGCGAGAACAGCGGACCGGCTATGACCACCGTGGGTATCGCCACCAGCACACCGAGGGCGAGGGTCACGCCGAGGTCGGCCTTGACCGCGTCGATCGCGACCAACGGGCCCGGGTGGGGCGGCACCAGACCGTGCATCACGGACAGGCCCGCGAGCGCGGGGATGCCGATCCGCATCAGTGAGTAGTTGCCGCGCTTGGCGACCATCAGCACGACGGGGATCAGCAGCACGATGCCGACCTCGAAGAACAGCGGCAGACCGATCACCGAGGCGATCAGCACCATCGCCCAGGGCATCGAGCGGCCGCCGGCCTTCGCCAGGATCGTGTCCACGACCTGGTCGGCGCCGCCCGAGTCGGCGAGCAGTTTGCCGAGGATCGCGCCGAGGGCGATGAGGACGCCCACGCCCGCGACCGTGGAGCCGAGGCCGGCGCTGAAGCTGGTGATGACCTTGTCCAGCGGTGCCCCGGCGAAGGCGCCGAGCGCCAGCGAGCCGATGGTCAGCGACAGGAAGGCGTGCAGCTTGAACTTGGTGATGAGCAAGACGATGACGGCTATGCCCGCCAGTACGGCTATGCCCAGTTGCGCGTGGCCCGCCGAGGTGATCGGTTCGGGGGCGTCCGCCGCCAGCATCTCGACGCTGAGTCTGGTCACGGTGAATCCTTGTGTGGACGGGGAGTTGGGGGAGAAACGAGCGTAGGGGCCCACTAGGGAGAACAGGTGGGCCCGCTACGGAGAACAGGTGGGCTTACGCGGAGGGCCCGTCGAGCTCCCCGAGCGCGGCCACGGCCCGCCCGGTGATCTCCTCAGGGGTGCCCGAGACGTCGACCGCGACACCCGGCTCGTCCGCCCCGAGAGGCTGGAGCGTGGCGAACTGCGAGTCCAGCAACGCCGTGGGCATGAAGTGCCCCTGACGGTGCGTCATCCGGTCCCCGATGAGGTCGCGGTCACCGGTGAGGTGCACGAAGACCAGCCCGGGCGCGGCCGCCCGCAACCGGTCACGGTAACTCCGCTTCAGCGCCGAGCAGCTGACCACCCCACCGAGCCCGGCCCGTCCGTGCGCCCACGCGCCGATGGCGTCCAGCCACGGCCGGCGGTCGGCGTCGTCGAGCGGGACCCCGGCCGACATCTTGGCGATGTTGGCCTCGGGGTGGAAGTCGTCGCCCTCGGCGTACGGAACGCCGAGCCGGGCCGCGAGCAGGGGACCGATCGTGGTCTTGCCGGTCCCTGCCACACCCATGACCACGACGACGTGGGGGGAACGCATCTCTACCTCGCTGTCCTCATCGACATCCGACGGCGCGCGAGGCCCTGGGACGGTCGCGCCACGTCGTCCGACGCCACCTGACGTCGACCACACTGAAACCTATTAGGTACGACGAATTCAAGAGTCTGTGACATATAAGTCTGACTTTTTCTCGTGGCGGATCTCCTCGTACCCTGATGCCCATGAGCACACCGGGCCGGGGGCTGCACGGCCGAGTACTGGAGAGCCTCGGCCCGGCGATCACCGCGGGCGAGTACCCGCCCGGCAGCGTGCTGCGTACGGACGAGCTGGCGCAGCGCTTCGAGGTGTCACGCTCGGTGATGCGCGAGGCGGTCCGCGTCCTGGAGTCCATGCATCTGGTCGAGTCGCGCCGCCGGGTCGGCGTGACGGTCCGTTCGCCCGCCGAGTGGAACGTCTACGACCCCCAGGTCATCCGCTGGCGGCTGGCCGGCGCCGACCGTCCGCGCCAGTTGCGCTCACTCACCGTGCTGCGCTCCGCGATCGAACCGGTCGCCGCGGGGCTCGCCGCGAAGAACGCAACCGCCGAACAGTGCGCCGAACTCACCGAGTGCGCCCTGGGGATGGTGGCCAACTCGCGCGGTCACCGGCTGGAGGGGTACCTCGTCCACGACATGGCCTTCCACCGGGTGATCCTCAACGCCTCCGGCAACGAGATGTTCGCCCGCCTCGGCGACGTGGTCGCGGAGGTCCTGGCGGGCCGCACCCACCACGAAGTCATGTTCGAGGACCCCGACCCCGAGGCCGTCACCCTGCACGTCCAGCTCGCCGAGGCCGTCCGCGAGGGCGACGCGGGCCGCGCCGAGCAGCTCACCCGCGAGATCACGGTCGGCGCCCTGGAGGAGCTGGACATCCTGGCGCCGGGCGGCCCGTCCGCGCCCTGACCGACGCTCATGGAGCAAGGGTTACCCGGGGAACTCCCCGTCGACGTACACCCACGCCCCGTCGACCCGCTCGAACCGGCTCCGCTCGTGCAGAGCGCCGCCCCGGTAGGAGGCGCGGAAGGTCACGGTTCCCGTCGAGTGGAACGCCGAGCCGTCGGTCGTCTCCAGTACCTCCAGGCCGGTCCACCTGAGCCCCGGCTCGAAGTCGACCCGCGCGGGCCGCGTTCGCGGATGCCACGTGCGCAGCAGGTACCCCTCGTCCCGCTTCACGAACGCGCTGTAGCGGGACCGCATCAGCGCCTCGGCGGTCGGCGCCGCCACCCCACCCTCATGAAATCGGCCACAGCACTTCTCGTACGTCTCCGCAAGACCGCAAGGACAGGAGGGATTGTGCGCGGCGTCCGAGGGGCGCTTGCGCCGGGACTGCGGGGTGCGTCGGGGCATGGGGCCTATTCTGCTGCAACACCGCCTGTGCGAGATCCGTGAAGCATCCGTCGCGACACGCGCACATCGTGTGCGAGTCATGTTCGGCGCCCTCCATCGAACCTCCCCCACGACTGGCGTGAACCAACCTTGCTGCTGCAACTCCCCATTCACCAAGGTGGATCGAGCACTTGAGCATCAGGAGTCACAAGCGCGCTGCTTGCCCCGGACGGCCGTCCGCCCGGGGAACTACGGGGGAAAACTGATGCGGAGCCCGCGGACCGGACGCGTTGTCGCGCCCCGGGACCACCCGCGCGCGCCGGACGACACGACTCCCTCTGCCGCCTCTTGGTGCCTTTCACCGGTGCCCGAGAAGGGATAGGAGGGGGAATGCCGACGAACGCAGCGACCGCCAGGCCGACGTATCCCGGCGTCTACGTCGAAGAGCTTCCCAGCAGCACCCGCACGATTTCCGCCGTGACCACATCGGTGACCGCCTTCGTCGGTCACACCCGGCGGGGCCCGCTCAACGAGCCGGTGCGCGTCACCGGGTTCACCGAGTTCGAGCGCCGCTTCGGCGGTCTCGGCTCGCAGAGCGCCGTCGCCTACGCGGTGCAGCAGTTCTTCGCGAACGGCGGCTCCGTCGCCGTGATCGTCCGCGTCGCCAAGGCGGGCAGCGGCAAGGCCGCGTGCGTCGTCCTGGAGTCCACCGAGGGCCACAGCGAGAGCAGGGTCCTCGAAGTGCACGCCAAGGAACCCGGTGTGTGGGGCAACGGCCTGCGCGTCGCCGTCGACTACGACACACCGCACCCCGACGAGACCTTCAACCTGCGGGTGTACGACGCCAAGGGCGACGCCCGCGAGAGCTTCACCGGGCTGTCCATGGACGCCGGGAACGGCCGCTACGCACCGACCGTGATCAACGCCGGCTCCCGGCTGATCCGCGTCGAGGCCGTCGGCGAGGGCCGCCCCGACCCGTCGGGCACCGTCTCCAAGCCGTTCGGGCACGAGCTGCCCGACCTGGCCGTCGACCTCACCGTCAAGATCGGCGAGGTGGAGCGCGAGTTCACGCTCTACGACCCCGACTGCGACGGCGAGGCCCCGACCACCGTCGCCGAGCTGGCGCTGCTCCTGGAGCGCAAGCTGCGGGCGCTGCCCGACGCGCCCGGCAAGCACGCCTTCGCCGGCGCCGAGGTCACCGCCTTCGGGCGCCGCCTCCAGGTCGTCGCGGGCTCCACCGACCCCGAGGACGTCGTCCGCTTCGTCGGCGAGTGCGCCAACGACCTGGGCCTGGAGGCCTCCGTCAACCCGCCGGTCTTCCCACTGGAGGGCGGCGAGGACGGCGAGGCGCCCGGCCCGCGTGACCTCATCGGCAGCGAGAGCGACAAGACCGGCATCCAGGCCCTGCGCGGCGTCGCCGACGTCAACCTGCTGGCCCTGCCCGAGCTCGCGGCGTACGAGAACACCGAGGACATGCTCACGGTCGTCTCGGCGGCCCAGCGGCTGTGCCAGGAGCGGCGGATCTTCCTGCTGGTGGACGCGCCGAGCACCTGGGTCAGCGTCGACACGGCCCGGGCGGGCCTGTCCGCCTTCGACGCCGTGCGCGGCAACCACGCCGGTCTGTACTTCCCGCACATCCAGCTCACCGACCCGCTCACCGGGCGGCTGCGCTCCTTCCCGCCGTCCGGCGCGGTCGCGGGCGTCATCGCGCGCACCGACTCCGAGCGCGGCGTGTGGAAGGCCCCCGCGGGCACCGAGGCACAGCTGGCAGGCGTGCACTCGCTGACCGTGGACCTCACCGACCGCGAGACCGGGCTGCTCAACCCGCTCGGCGTCAACTGCCTGCGCACCTTCCCGCTGACCGGCCCCCTCGTGTGGGGCGCCCGAACGCTGGAGGGCTCCGACGCGCTCGACAGCGAGTGGAAGTACGTGCCCGTACGGCGGCTCGCCCTGCACGTGGAGGAGAGCCTGCAACGCGGCCTGCAATGGGTCGTGTTCGAGCCCAACGACGAGAGCCTGTGGCAGCAGATCCGCCTCAGCGCCTCCTCGTACCTGCACACCCTTTTCCGCCAGGGTGCCTTCAAGGGCAGCACGCCGCGCGAGGCCTACTTCGTCAAGTGCGACCACGAGACGACCACCGCCGAGGACATCGAGAACGGCATCGTCAACGTCCTGGTCGGCATCGCCCCGGTCCGCCCTGCCGAATTCGTGATCGTCAGGATCCAGCAGACGTCGGGACAGTTCACGCTCTGAGCGGTCCCGCTGATCGCGGTGGGCAACTGCGCGACAAGCCACAGTCGGCCCGAAGTAGCCCACCGCGATCAGCGGAGCGCTCACGCAATCTTGGAGAGCTTGGAGAGCAAGGAACCCAATGGCTGAGTTCACGGTCAACGCGCATCGCTTCGACCCGTACAAGAACTTCAAGTTCCTGGTGCTGTGGGACGGTCGTACGGTCGCCGGCATCAGCAAGATCAGTCCGCTGAAGCGGACCACGGAGGTCGTCAAGCACCGCCACGGCGGCGACCCCTCCTCCCCGCGCAAGTCGCCGGGCCGCTCGGAGTTCGAGGGCATCACCCTGGAGCGCGGGGTCACCCACGACCCCGAGTTCGACCGCTGGGCCAACAAGGTCTGGCAGGTCGGGGCGGGGCTCGGCTCCGAGGTGTCCCTCGCCGACTTCCGCAAGGACATCGTCATCCAGGTCCTCAACGAGGCGGGCCAGGTCGCCGTCTCGCACAAGCTCTACCGGACCTGGCCGAGCGAGTACCAGGTCCTCGGCGAGCTGGACGCCAACGCCAACGCGGTGGCCATCCAGTCGCTGAAGCTCGAGTGCGAGGGCTGGGAGCGGGACTACGAGGTGCCCGAGCCCGAGGAGCCGTCGTTCCTCAACCCCGCCTGACGGACCGGTTGAGGGAAGCGGGGGGACGACATGGCGATCACCGGGGCGGCCGAACTGCTGGCCACCTGGGAGGCGGGACTCGCCGAGGCGCCGACCGGGCGCGCGCTGCTGCTGCACCGCACCGCGCGCCCGGACCTCGACGCCCGGGCGCTGCCGGTGCTGCCCGTCGGCGAGCGCGAGGCCGACCTGTTCACGCTGCGCCGGGCGCTGTTCGGCGAGCGGATGCAGGTGCGCCTGGCGTGCGGGGCGTGCGGGGAGGACATGGAGTTCGACCTGGACGCGGGGGAGTTCGCGCGCTCGCTGGACCGGCGGGGCGAGTCCGTCGTCCAGGTACGCCAGGACGGCTGGGAGGTCGAGTTCAGGGTCCCCGGCGTCGCCGACCTGGCGGCGGCCGCCCGGGCCGCCGACCCGCGTGCGGCCCTCCTCGCCCGGTGCCTCGTCTCGGCGGTGCGCGCCGGTGCAGCCGTGGCCGCGGGCGAACTGCCCGTGCCCGTGCAGCGCCGGATCGCCGAGGCCGTCGAGGCCGCCGACCCGGGCGGCGACGTGACGCTCAACATCGCCTGCCCAGAGTGCGGGCAGGCCACCCGGGCCGAACTCGACATCGCCTCCTACCTCTGGACCGAGCTGGACGCCTGGGCACGGGACGTGCTGCTCGACGTCCACCTGCTCGCCACCGCCTACGGCTGGAGCGAGCCGGAGATCCTGGCGCTCAGCCCGCTGCGGCGCCGCTACTACCTGGAGCTGTGCGCTGATGTCTGACTCCCTTTCGGGAAGCGGGCCGGCGGGCTCGGCCGAGCCCGACTTCCTCGACCGGCTGATCGCCCGGCACACCGCTCCGTCCGCCACCCCGCGGCCGGGCGTGGTGCGGGTACGGCCCCGGCTGCCCGGACCGTTCGAGCGGGTCGAGGCCGTACGGGCCGGCATACAGGACCCTGACGGGCCCGAACTGTTGTGGCCCTCGGCCACGCCGTCGACCGTTGCGCAGCCGGAGGCACCACGCCCGGCGGCCACCGACGCCCTGCTGCGCACGGAACGGGAGCGGACCGTCGTACGGACGGAACGGGCGCCCGCCGGCCCGGAGACGCCACCGGCCCGGCCGACCGTGCCCGAGACCCCACTGCTGCGTCCGGCCACGCCGGTCGCCCCGGGGCCCCGGCCGGTCACCGACCCCACGCGCCGCACTGCGGGACGGGGCCACTCCGCCCCGGCCCCCGCCCAGGGCGCGGCGACCGTGCCCAACCCCCCGGGCGCGGACGTCGCTTCCCCAGCCGCCGTGTCCGCCGCACCGCGTCCCAGCGCGGCGGACGCGGCGGCAGCACGCGACGCCGTACGACAGGCCGCGGCCCGGCGGCCCGGACGGGCACCCGAGCAGGTGGTGCAGGTGCAGATCGGGCGGCTGGAGGTGACGGCGGCGTCGCCCACGGGCGGCGGCGGGGCGCGGCGTACGGACCCGGCACGGCGCCCGGAGGCGACCGTGAGCCTCGCCGAGTACCTGGCACGGGGGCGCACATGAGCACCGGGACGACCGGCAGGACCGGGACGACCGGCAGGACCAACTGGAGCAGAGGGACTGAGGAACCGACGTCATGAGCAACGCACTCGCCATCGCCCATGTCACCCAGGCCCTCGCCGTGCTGATCGAGTCCAACCTCGCGGGCCCGGAACTCGACCTGGCCGTCAAGATGGAGCTGGGCAAGCCACCGGCCGAGCCGCCGTCCGAGCCCACCATCTCGGTGTTCTGCTACCAGGTCACGCCCAACGTCTCGCAGCGGGGCAACGACCTGCCCACCCGAGCCGCCGACGGCACCCTGCGCAAGCGGCCCGCCGCGGCGCTCGACCTGCACTACCTGATCAGTGCGTACGGCGAGGAGTCGGAACTGGTCGGCGAGAGGCTGATCGGCTCCGTGGTGCGCACCCTGCACGAGATACCGATCCTGCCGAAGGACGTCATCGAACGGGCCGGTGAGAAGCCCTACTTGGCGGGCAGTGACCTCGTGGAGGCGGCGCAGCGCGTGCGGTTCACACCGACGGTGATGGACATCGACGAGACGTCGAAGCTGTGGGGGATGCTCTACCAGACGCCGTACGCCCTCTCGGTGGTCTACCAGGCCGCCCTCGTCTTCATCGAGGGCCGTGAGACGCCTGTGGCCGCCAGGCCGGTGGAGCGGACCGGCGTGACGGTGCTGCCGTTCGGGGCGCCGGGAGCGCCGGTGCCGCCGGGTTCGGCCGGGGCGGGTGCGGCCGGGGCGGGTGCGGCCGCGGACGAGGCCTCGGGCTCCGCCGATCCCGCAGAGGCAGTCACCACGGTCGAGGCCGCCAAGACGCCCTCCAAGGCCGTGGCGAAACCGGCGGTGAGGACCCCGGCCAAGAGTGCCGCCAGGACCGCGACGAAGCCACCCGCCGCCACCCGGAAGGCGGCCCAGCCCACCAGGTCGGCGAAGACGGCCAAGTCCGCGAAGAAGACGGTGAAGCCCGCCGAACCGACGGCGGAACCCATGGCCGAGCCGATGGCGGACGGCAAGAGCGACAACGCCGGCGGCGGCGCGGAGAACTGAGGCCACGTGGGACCGACGGGGGCAGGTGAGGACATGGGAGAGCAGCGAGACCAGGGAGAGCAGGGAACGCAGGCGCCGGGCACCGCCAGTGGGCGGGACGGCGGGTCGACGCTGACCGCCGAGATCCAGCGCGTCCTGGCCCGGGTCGACGCCCACGCGGCGCGCGTCAACCACGCCGGGGACGACGGTGCCGGGGACAGCACGGGCGTACCCGGGGCCGCCGTGGTGCCCGCGGCCGGCCCCGACACCGCTCCGCTCGACGCCCTCGCCGCCTGCTTCGGTCTCACCCCCTTCGAGCGCGACCTCGTCCTCCTCTCCGCCGCCCAGGAGCTGGAGCCCACGACCGCCGCCCGCTGCGCCGCCGCCTGCGGTGACCCCGAGCGGGCGTACCCCACGTTCTCGCTCGCCCTGGCCGCGCTGGCCGAGCCGCACTGGAGCGCGCTCACCCCCGTGGCGCCGCTGCGGCGCTGGCGGATCGTCGAGCTGGACGACGCCTCTCGCCTGACGACGTCCCGGCTCCGCCTCGACGAACGCGTCCTGCACTTCCTGCTGGACTCGCCCTACCTGGACGCCCGGCTGCACGGCCAGTTGCGCCGCACGCCCGTCCCGGACGCGCTGCCACCGTCGTACGACCTGGCCGCGAACCGGGTGGCCGTCGGCTGGACGACGGGCACGAGCCCCGACGCGCCGCTGCTGGTGCAGGTGACCGGCGGCGACCTGCGCAGCCGGGCCGACATCGCGGCCGCCGCTGCCGTCCGCTCCGGGCTCGGGCTGTACTCGATGGCCGCCGAGGACGTCCCGACGGACCCCGCCGAGCGTGACCGGCTCGCCCGGTTGTGGCAGCGCGAGGCGATCCTGCTGCCGGCGGCGCTCCTCGTCGAGGTGGGCGAACTGGACCGCGATCAGCGGGCGGCGACCGAGTCCTTCCTGGCCGGGGCCGCCGTACCCGTCGTGGTGTCGAGTGAGGACCCGTTGCGCTCGGAACGGCCGCGCGGGGCCCGTGTGATCGTGCCGCGCCTGGACGAGGAGGAACAACTGGGCCTCTGGGCCGCGGCGTTCGAGGACGTTGCCGACTTGCGTGACTCCGAACTCCGCTCCCTGGTCGCCCAGTTCCAGCTGCCGCCGCATGTCGTACGGTCCGCGGCCGCAACCGTGCGCCGCGATCTCCCGGATGAGGACGAACTCGACGCCGCTGGGCTTGCCTGGCGCGCCGGCCTCGACGAGGCACGGATCGGCATGGACGAGCTGGGCCGCCGCGTCGAACCCCAGGCGGGCTGGCACGACCTGGTTCTGCACGACCGGCAGACGAGCGTGCTGCGCGAGATCGTCGCCCATGTGCGTCAGCGGCCGACGGTCCACCAGGAGTGGGGCTTCGCGGGCACTTTGAGGCGCGGTCTCGGCGTCACGGCACTCTTCGCGGGCGGCTCGGGTACGGGCAAGACGCTCGCAGCCGAGGTCATGGCCAAGGAACTCGGGCTCGACCTGTTCGTCGTCGACCTGTCCCAGGTGGTCAGCAAGTACATCGGCGAGACGGAGAAGAACCTCCGCAGGGTCTTCGACGCCGCCGAACGCGGCGGCGCACTGCTCCTCTTCGACGAGGCCGACGCCCTGTTCGGCAAGCGCAGCGAGGTCAAGGACAGCCACGACCGGTACGCCAATCTCGAAGTCAGCTACCTGCTGATGCGGATGGAGGCCTACCGGGGTCTCGCGATCCTCACCACCAACATGAAGAAGGCCCTCGACAACGCTTTCCTGCGCCGTATCCGCTTCGTCGTCGACTTCCCGTTCCCGGCGGAGCACGAGCGCGCGGAGATCTGGCGGCGCGTCCTCCCGCCGCAGGCCCCGGTGAAGGACATCGACCCGGACCTCCTCGCCCAGCTCACCGTGGCGGGCGGCTCGATCCGCAACATCGCTCTGTCGGGCGCCTTCCTGGCCGCCGAGGAGGGCGACCGGCTCCAGATGCGGCACATGCTGGCGGCGGCTCGCACGGAGTACCTGAAGCTGGAGCGTTCGCTGACGCCTGCGGAGGTGCGGGGGTGGGTGTGAACAGAGAGCCTTCGGCGACACGGGCGGAGCCCTCGGCGATACGGGTGGAGATCGGCGAACTCGTGTTGGACGGGTTCCGGGCGGACCCCGAGCGCGTCTCGGAGGCGTTCGAGCGCGAACTGACCCGGCTGGTGGAGAAGCACGGCGTACCGATGGCGGCGGACGGCCCCGTGGCCCTGGACGCGCTGTCCGGTCTGCCACCCCTGCGGGCCGGACTGTCCGCCCGCCGCCTCGGCCAGGAACTGGCACGCGCCGTGCACGAGGGGCTGAGCGGCCACGGGGAGGTGACGCGATGAGCTCCCCGACACAGGCGGACCGTTCCGGGCAGTCCGCGGAGCAGCGCCGCCGCAAGCGCAAGGAGCAGGCGGCCAAGGCCCGTACTCCCGAACCGAAGGACATCGTCAGCGGCGCCGGCCAGCCCCTCGACCCCGGCGTACGGCGGGATCTGGAGGAACAGCTCGGCCACGACCTGAGCCGCGTACGCCTGCACACGGGCCGCGATGCCGGGCAGTTGACGGATCTGCTCGGCGCGGACGCGGTCGCGGTCGGGCAGGACGTCTTCTTCCGCGAGGGCGCGTATCGGCCGGGCACGGACGAGGGACGCCGCCTGCTCGCCCACGAGCTGCTGCACACCGTCCAGAACCCGCATGGCCTGGGCGCCCTGCGCGTCGGCCGCGAACCGGGTGCGGTGAGTCTGCCGCAGCAGGCGATCGAGCGGGAGGCGGAGTCGGCGGCCCAGGACCTCGTACGTCCGGAGGCGGCACGTGACTCCGCGCCGGAGGTCGAGGAGGGGCAGGCGACTCCGGGCTGGCTGAGGTACGCCACCGTGGACGCGGACCGCCGTCGCGCGGAGGCGATCGACCCCGCCACCCTCGTCGACCGGCTGACGAACTCGGTCGTCCGCTCCCTGCGCGGCGACCCTGAGGACCTCTCCAAGCGCACTCGCAAGCAACTCGCCCGGCTGCCGGTCGAGTTGCTCGACACTGTCCTCCTGCGGCTCGAGGGCAGGCTGCTCGGCTCGGAGCACGACCGCGTGCTCGACTTCGTGGACGAGATCGAGGCGTACGACGACTACGCCGAGGACGGCCTGGAGCGCGACTCGCACGACGCTCCGCAGATCGAGCCGGACACGGCGGGGGAGGTCCGCGCCGAGCGCGAGAACGAGCTGCGGGACGCGGAGGAGCGGAAGGCGGAGGAGGACCGGCCTCGGCTCGCGCCCGGGCCGGAGAAGGAGCGGACCGACGCGGGGGAGGAGGGCGCGGCCGGGAGCACTCCGCAGAACGGTGGTACGGCGGAGCACGGGACGACTCCGCAGGGTGGGGGTGCGCCGCGGGTGTCGGAGGCGTCCGGTGCGGGATCTTCGGCCGCGCCCGCCTCCCAGAAGGAGCAGGCCGCGTCGTCCCCCGCTTCGGCCTCCGGGCAAAAGTCGGAGAGCGGGCAGGGCGGACAGGGCCGACAGCAGGGCGGAGAGAAGAAAGCCCAGGACCCGGCGGGCGCGGCGGGCGGCAAGGAGAAGGTCGCCGGCAAGGAGAAGGCCGGCAAGGAGGCCACCGAGCAGGAGGAGACGCCCGCCGCGAGCAAGGAGGAGTCCGCGGCGAAGAACCGCCCGGGCGCGGCCGAGGCGATGGTGGCGGGCCAACAGCTGAGGCAGCAGGACAAGCGGGGCGAGGAGAAGCCCAAGGGCTCACCGACCACGTCCGGTAAGGACACCCGGCTCGCGGGCAGGTTCAGCACTCTGGAGGGCAAGCGCAACCAGGACGTCGAGGGCCTGGAGGAGGAGCCCGAGGAGGACCCGTTCGGCTCCGGGAGCGAGTCGGAGGTCGAGGTCGGCGGCGAGGAGCCGAGCGCCTGGGACATCAAGCTCCAGCCGGAGGACTTCCTGCCGCAGCAGGACCTCGACGTGTCCGGCGTACCGACGGCGGAGGATCTGGACCCGTCGTCGCCCACCGCTTCCTCTGTCCCGTCCTTCCCGGCCCCGCCGACCACCAGGGCCGACGAGGTGCAGGCACAGCGGGACGCGGAGGACGCCGAGGACGAGGCGGCGGAGGCCGAGCCCGAGGAGGAGACCCTCGCCGAGGAGACGGAGTCATCGGCACCGGAGACCGAAGGAGGACCGGAGGACGACGGCGGCTTCGGCGGTCTCGCACTGGAGCAGGCAGCGGCGGCCCCGCCCGCGTCGAGCGCCCTCACCCGGGATCCGAAGGCCGGCGATGATCCGAAGCTGGGCGCGGTCGCGGCGCAGACGACGGTGCAGGAGGCGCCGGGCAAGGCGGACGGGAAGTCCGAGGGCGGCAGCGAGGCCAAGGAGCCCGCCGCCAAGGAGGAGAAGGGCACGGCGGCGGCCGGCGACAAGGCCTCGGCCGCGCCGGAGAAGGAGTCGCAGCAGGCCGCGGGTGGCCGCGCCGCGCAGACGGATACCGGAGCGGGCGCGAAGGAGTCCGCGGGCGGTGCCGGTACGGAGGCGTCCGGCTCCCAGGGCCCGGGGGCGGCTGGACCGGGCACGGCCGGTGGTTCCCCCGTCAGTGAGACCTCTGGTGCCACAGGTGCGACAGGTGCCACAGGCCCCTCGGAGGCGGCCGCGCCGGGCAGCGCGGCTCAGGAGAGCGCGCCCGAGTCCAGCGCTCGAACGGAGGCCCCGGCCGCCCGTACGGAGACTCAGGCCGCGGCCCCCAAGTCGGCGCCCGCCGCTCAGGAGTCCGCACCCGCGCCGCAGGCCACCCCGAAGGCCGCTCCCGAGGCGAAGGGCGCCCCGGAGACCGCACCGGCACCCAAGGCGTCGGCACCGTCCGGCGGAGGCTCGCGCGGTGGCGGTGGCGGTGGCGGTGGCGGTGGCGGTGGCGGTGGTGGAGGTGGAGGCGGAGGCGGCGGGGGAGGTGGGGCGGCAGCCCCGGCCCGCGGCAAGGGCAAGAAGGACTCCGGCCCGGCCCCGAACCTCTCGGGCGTCTCCCCGGAGGCGGGCCTGTCCACCGCCTCAAAACTCAAGCCCCACAAGGCGCTTCAGGCCATGGGCGGCGTGGGCGGCGCGGTGGACCGCACGGTCGGCGACGAACACAAGACGCTCGCCTCCGCCCCGCCCTCCATGCAGCGCCCGGCGGGCGCGCCGCAGACCCTCGCGGGCAAGCCGAAGACGGACGCCCCGGCCCAGTACTCACAGGACCCGGCCCAGCAGGCGAAGGATCCTGAGAAGAAGGACGCCGAGGTCACCGGAGCGAAGCCGCCCGAGGGCCAGATCGAGGCGGAGAAGGCCGAGGAGCCGGGCGGCTGGGACACCTTCAAGATGGCCCTGGGCTTCATCGGCGGCAAGATCGTGAACGGGATCGCAAGCGCCTTCGGCGCCGACGAACCCGTGGTGGACGAGCAGGAGTTGGCGGCGAAGTTCGCCGGGCTGCCGACGAAGGACGAGGCGCTGAAGCAGGCGCAGGCGGGCAACGCGCCGGGCGTCGAGATGGAGGGCGGCGCCGAGCAGGCGTCGGGCGAACAGGGCGGCCATGTCGACGCCAAGGGCCAGGAGACCATCGGGACGGCCCAGGACGACGCCGGCCGCGGGATGGGCGAGGACCAGGTCTACCCCAACGCTCCCAAGGAGCAGATGACCGCGAAGGTGCCGGGCCAGCGGGGCGGCGGCCAGGGCGTCGGCGTCGGGGGTGGGGGCGCCACGGGTGCCGTACCGCCCGAGGCCGCCTCGGAGGTGGCTGAGCACGAGCGCGGCCCGCAGTTCCAGGCGGCGTTCAGCGAGGGCCAGAAGGGCGTGTCCCAGAGCCGTCAGGCCAAGGACCGCGACTTCCGCGACTCGCAGGCGAAGCACAAGCAGCAGGTCGACGCCGAGATCAAGGCCAATACCGAGACGCAGGCGGGCGAGCGCGAAAAGGCGATGGCCGATGTCACCGCCCAGCGCGAGGGCTGGCGCGCGGACCAGGACAAGGAGCTCAAGAGCCTCGGCGACAAGAAGACGGACCGGCAGGAGAAGGTCCGCCAGGACGTCAAGGACGAGGAGAAGAAGACAGACGACAAGGTCAACGCCGAGAAGGACGGCAGCGACCAGAAGATCAAGGACAAGGCCGGCGACGCGGAGAAGGAGGCGAACGGAAAGAAGGACACCGCCGCCCAGGAGTCGGGCAATTGGATCACGAAGGCCTTCGAGTGGATCAAAAACAAGGTCATCGAGATCAAGAACCAGATCGTCAAGGTCATCCGGGAAGCGCGTGACGCGGTCGTCACCTTCATCAAGGACTTCAAGAAGAACGTCGAGGGCTGGATCAACGCCGCCCGTCAGGGCATCCTCGACGCGATCAAGAACCTGATCAAGGATCTGGTCGAGTTCGCGAAGTCGATGGTGCGGGCGATCATCGAGCTGGCCCGGCGCATCCGCAACCTGATCACGTCCCTCATCCAGGCGGCGATCGCGCTCGTCAACCGGCTCGCCACGGTGCTGAAGCAGGCCATCAGCGATCTCCTGAACGCGATCGGCAGGCTGCTGAGCAGCATCCTGGACATCCTGAAGAAGGCCCTTCAGGACGTCATCAAGGCAGTCGTGGACGCGGTGAAGACGGTCCTGGACTTCGCGGCCGGACTGCTCAACTCCCTCGGCGAGTTCATGCTCATCGCGGTCGACTTCCTCTCCGACCCGGGCGGCTGGCTGAGCGGTGCGAAGAACTCCGCGGTGGACGGCGCGAAGAACCACCTGTTCCGCGAGGTCAAGGCGGCGGTCAAGGAATGGTTCCAGTCGAAGATCGAAGAGATCATCGGCATCCCGAAGGCGATCATCGACAAACTGATCAAGGGCGGCATCACCCTAGAACAGATAGTCAAGGACACCTGGGACGCGATCGTCCCCCAACTCCCCTTCATCATCGGCGAGATCGTCATAACAAAGGTCATCGCCAAGCTGATCCCCGGCGCGGGCTGGGTCATGGCCGTCATCGACGCCATCCGCACGGCCATCGGCGCCCTCGGTGAAATCCTCCGCGCGATGGGCGCCGTCCTCGACTGGCTCAAGGCCGTCCGCAGCGGCGGCGCGGGGATCTTGTTCGCGAAGGCGGTGGCGGCGGGAATCGTGGCGCTGCTGGAACTGGCCTACGAGGCGTTGCTGAGCGGCATCGGCAAGTACGTCGCGAAGGTGGGCCGTCGCTTCAAGGGCCTTGCGGCGAAGCTCGGCGGCAAGGGCAGGGGGGGTAAGCCGGGCGAGGGCAAGGGGGCGGGGGCCGACGAGGCGGACGACAAGGGCAGCGACAGGAAGGCGGCCCAGCAGGACCCCGCGAAGAGGCCAGGGACGGCCGGCAAACCCTCGACGGCGGCACCCAAGGCGGGGCAGGGCAAGGACGGCGTACCTGGGAAGTCGAAGACGCCGGGCGCCGATGCGAAGAAGCCCACGCCTGCAACGAGCAAGGACAAGGACGGCAAGCCGAAGGACACGGACGAGAAGCCGGACACGAAGCCCATCTCGACGGTAAAGCCGAAGCCGAAGGCGGAGCCCCCGGCCAAGCCGAAGCCCGAACCGGCCGCGAAGCCGAAGGACACCGGCAAGACCTCGGACAAGCCGAGGGACGACAAGGACACAGACGGGTCCAAGCCGAGGGACGACAAGGACTCCACGGACAAGCCCAAGGACACCGACGGCAAGTCACCGGACAAGCCCAAGGACACCGACGGCAAGTCACCGGACACGCCCAAGGATCAGGTCCCGAGCAAGCCGAAGTCCGGGGGGCCGGACACTCCTGGCAAGCGGAAGCCCGACGCGGATCGGGACCGCAGGCGAGACACGACCAAGGACAAGGACGGCAACAAGCCCACCGACCCGAAGAAGAAGGGCGAGGAGGGCAGGCAGCCGAAACCCAAGCACGAAGCCAAGGGCCCGAAGAAGTCGAAGCGGGACAGGCACGAGGACCGGAGGCCGAAGGACAAGGATCCGGAGAAGTCGAAGCGAGACAAGAAGGAGCGGCGAAAGAAGGAAGAGGAGTCGAAGGAGTCGAAGGAAGAGCGGCTGCAAAGGATTGTGGCAAGGATCCGACTGAGGCTCCGCGGGCCGCTGACGCACGGTGTGCCTCGCCCTGCGTTGCGAATGACCCTGGGCGGAATGCGTCTTTGGTACCGGCTCACCGATCTGTCCTTGCCGGCCGGGAAGTCGGGGGCGATTCATGCACGCCTCAATCCGGATGAGGACGTATTCGGTGTTCAGACCGGGGTGCAACCCGAGCAGACCCCTGAGATGGAGCGGCGCGAACGTGAAGCGGTCGAGCAGCTCCGTGCGGCTGAGGAGGCTCGTCAACGTGACGAAGCGACTGGTCCGGGCGAGCGCGTAGGAGATCGTCCAGAGCAGCGTGAGGACACAAACGTGCAGCGCGGCTCCCTGTCGGATGCTTTGACTAGCATCCTTGAGGACGCTCCACTCCAGCCTCGTACTCACTCACAGAAGGGGGAGTCGGTTGCCTGGGGGGACCTGAATCGTTCTGAGGCGGAGAAGAGCCTGATCACAGGTGATCACATCCCCTCCGGGAGGGCCCTGATAGAAAAGGCCAGAATGGATGCGCTGGCCAAACGCGCGGAAAATGATGATCAGCTCCAAGCGCTGTTGTCGAAGCGGGAAGTGACGCGTCTCACCCCGGGTGAGAAGAAAATACTGAAGGCCAAGGAAGACCTAATCTATGAGGAGGAGCAGCTCGTCATATTCAAGGGTGGCAAGCTCGATGTGAAGGCGAAGGAGATCTACGACAAAGCCCTCACCGTCGTGATTGACACCGAACTGCACAAGCTCGGGCGTACCTACTTGGGAAGCAATAGGAGGAAGGAGAAGGATCTCACCCCGGAGCGCAAACGCTACGAGAATGACGCTCGAAACTTCAGTGAGGCTGTGCGCAAGGACTTCAAGTGGTATCTGGATGTAATTGAAGGAACCGACAGGTTCACCAAGAAGCAGATCGAGGCATTCATCAGGCACTACAAGAATCTCACGGACAAGAAGGTCATAGACTATTCTCCGGAGATAGATCGTATGCTCGTAGATGCGTGGAACAATTCAAAGAAGGATCCGGAATGAGTGACATCAGCGCCATTGAATCCGTGCTCGGGGATGATTCCTTGCATGGGATCACCAAGCGGCAGCGTGTCTTCGAGTTGCTCTGCGCGAAGCCGAATCTGGGGGCCGATGTCGCCGCAGATTATCTCACTGAAACCGAGGACGAAGCCGGGGCCGACTATGTGGCCCAGTATTTGGCATTGATTCCCGGGGCTCAGGCCGAGAAGACCCGAGCTGCAGAGCGCCTGCGGCGGGCCGGCATCCTTGCGCGTGCGGCATCGTGGCTCGTTCCCTGGCTTCCCGACGAGTTGCTCGACGGCTTCATCTCCGACTACCTGGCCGAAACCAAGCCGAGTGAGTCACCGGCGAGCAGCGTCGTTTACAGCATCGGTCTCTTCCAGCCGCATCGTCTGCGCCCGTACGCCGATCGCCTGGAGGCCCATATGCGAAGGGCCTTGCTGTCGGGAGCCCCTGACGAGCTGGTTGACGCGTTTCTCCGTGTCTGGCAGGAGACGCATGACCTGTCCCGGCTGGAAGCTTTGGCCCTGATCCGTACGGACTATGCTCGGGAACGGCTAGTGGCTTCGCGTGACACGGTCGATGAAAGTGCCGACTGGGAAGAGCTGATGGAGCTGGCCGGGACTCTGCCGGACTCCGGACGGCCTTCCGGTTTCCGGCCCGCCCACATGGCTTTCATCGTGGACAGGAATGAGAGCCCGCATGTTGTGGGCGGCCCGTTCCAGGGGGACGTGCCAGTCTGCCTCGAATGTGAGGAGCCAGCTGAGCGCGTCCTCAAACTCGCTGCCAAGTCGCTTCCTTTCGACTTGAAGAACGACGCATCTTTCTTCTGGTATGCGTGCGAGTGCGAGGCGATGGACTCAACGACGCTACGCATCACGGCGGATGGGGAGACACACGTCTACTTCGGACCGGCAGCGCCTGCGTCTGATAGTGCCGACCTGGTTCCCGGTGGGAAACGTTCACTCGTCATTGAAGAGCACCCCAACCAGGTCGGGGTGAGCGATGAGGCGATGGCGGGAAGCTCTCAACACCAAGTGGGTGGTCTACCCCAGTGGATCACTGTCGATCGGCACCCGCGCTGTCCGGAGTGCGGCAGTTACATGCCCTTCCTCGCTTCGATCGGAGGCGACTTGACCCCCTTCGGTGAATTGGGCTTCGAAGGATGTCTCTACGGGTTCTGGTGCGACGACTGCTGCGTCTCCAGCACCAAATACCAATCCTGATGAGCTGTGGAGGCAGACCATGACCCGCTACGCCGACATCCCCAAACCCATCCGCTCCGGCATCGTCGTCGTCAACCCCGACACCGGCACCCCCCAGCGCATCATCGTCCTCCAGTTCAACCCGGACACGCTGGAACGCAGCGTGAGCCCCCAGTCCGCCGGAGACGGCGGTGATGCCGGAGCCGGCGGCACCGGTAGCGGGGACAAGAACGAGGCGCTGCGGCTCAAGGGTCCCGCCCAGGAGACCTGGAAGTTCACGGCCGAGATCGACGCCACCGACCAGTTCGAGGTCGCGGCGCCCGACGGGATCCATCCCCAGCTGGCCACCCTCGAAATGCTCGTGCAGCCGACCACCGCCCAGCTCCGCGCGGCGATGAAGCTGTCGCAGAAGGGGAGCATCGAGATCAGCCCGATCGAGATGCCGCTGACCCTCTTCACCTGGGGGAGCAAGCGGGTCATGCCCGTCCGGCTCACCGAGTTGTCCGTCAACGAGTCCGCCTTCGACGTGAATCTCAACCCGATCCGCGCCTCCCTCAGCATCGGCATGAAGATCCTCACCGTCAGCGACCTGCCTGCCGGGCACCGCGGTGCCGATCTGTACATGGCGCACCTCGCGCAGAAGGAGCGGCTCGCGGCGGCGGCCCGAGGCGGGAGCCTGGGTTCCCTCGGGCTCAGTGGAATCGGCGCCGGAGCAGCCGGCATACCGAGCGGAAGGGGCTGAGCCCACCGTCATGGCCGACATCGAGCCCTACGAGAGCGCGCTGGACTCCATACCGGGCGCCCACCCCTACCCCCGCACCAGCCGGTACCACGACGCCGAGATCGGCATCCACCGCCAGCCCGACGGCACCGAAGTGCGGTACACCAAGCGGCGCTTGCTGCCCCCGCTCCATCAGCGAGAGGACGAGACCCAGCCCCACACCGTCGGAGCCGGCGAGCGACCCGACCTCCTCGCCCAGCGCTACTTCGGCGACCCGTCCCAGTGGTGGCAGATCGCCGACGCCAACCCCGTACTCGACCCGAACGAGCTGACCGACGAAGCCGGGCGCGTCATCGACATCCCGCTCGCCGGCGGCTTCCCCGGTGGCCGAGGTGACCGACGTGTTTGATCTGCCCGTGGGGCAGGGCCCCGTCCACATCACCCTCCTCATGGGACCCAAGCTCGCCCGCCCCGTCCCCGCCGAGGTCACCGAGGCACTGCTCTCCGCCCAGATCACCGCGACCGCCGGCGAACGCAGCGGCTTCCAGCTCGCCTTCGACCTCACCAAGAACGGGATCATCAGTCGCAGACTGCTCCCCGAGGGGTTCTTCGATCCCAAGACCCGCCTTATCGTCACCGTCAACGTGAAAGGCACGCCCGACGTCCTCTTCGACGGGCTCGTCGTGCGTCACGAGGTCGGCGCCAGCAACCAGCCCGGCCACTCCACCCTCACCGTCACCGGCGAGGACCTCACCCTCCTCCTCGACCTGGAGGAGCGCACCGCGCCGTACCCCAACCTGCCGCCCTCCGAGCGGGTGCTCGCGATCCTCCGCCGCTACTCCGACTACGGCATCCGGCCAGACGTCTACCAGGAGAAGATCGCCCAGCCACCCCACCAGAACCTCCGCGTGCACTACCAGACCGGCACCGACCTGCAGTACGTCACCGACCTCGCCCGGGCGAACGGCTACACCTTCTACCTCGAACCCGGGCCCACCGCGGGCCAGTCGTCCGCCCGTTGGGGTCCGGAGGTCCGGCTCGGCATCCGCCAGCACGCCCTCAACGTCAACATGGACGCCAACTCCACCGTGGACCAGCTGACGTTCGCGTACGACGGGACGGCGCGCGAGGAGCCGCAGGCCCGCTGGCAGAACCCCGAGACCCGGCGGTCCGACCTTCTCCC
This sequence comes from Streptomyces sp. NPDC046862, assembly GCF_040704615.1. NCBI lineage: Bacteria > Bacillati > Actinomycetota > Actinomycetes > Kitasatosporales > Streptomycetaceae > Streptomyces > Streptomyces sp. NPDC046862. The sequence goes on from NZ_JBEYXP010000013.1 coordinate 202,602, forward strand.
GCAGCCGTCCATCAGCCCGCTGCGCCCTCCCCTCGGCAAGCGGCCCACCCCCGCCCTCAAGCGCAGGACCCTCTCCGGCACCGCCAAGCAGCAGCGCCAGGAGGCCGAGGCCGAACTCCTCGCCCGCGCCGCCGTGTCCGCCGACGTCGTCTCCGGGTCAGGGTCCCTGGACGTCAACCGGCACGGGTACATCCTCCAGCCCCGCCAGCTCGTCGGCGTACGCGGCTCCGGACGCGCGTACGACGGCGACTACTACGTCAAGTCCGTGACGCACAACCTGCGCCCGGGCTCGTACCAGCAGAACTTCACCCTCACCCGAGAGGGCCTCGAAGCCCGCAGCGACTACGTCCGGCCGTAGACGTAACACTTTTGCCATTTTCGATACATCGACCAGGAGCACCCCCACCATGGCGGCACCCAGCAATCGCTACCTCGGCAAGTTCCGCGGCCGGGTCGTCAGCAACAACGACCCCTTGCGCATCGGCCGCGTCACCGTCGAGGTCCCGGACGTCCTCGGCAACGAGCCGTCGACGTGGGCGCTGCCCTGCCTGCCGTTCACCGGGCCGCAATCGGGGCAGTTCGTGGTGCCGCCGCCCGGCGCGGGTGTGTGGGTGGAGTTCGAGCAAGGGGATCCCAGCTTCCCCGTGTGGACTGGGTGTTGGTACGGAGCGGCTGACGAACTGCCGCCGGACGCACAGAACGCGCTGCCCGCCAACTCGCCGAACAAGCCCGTCGTCGTGCAGACGCCGGGTGCGCACAAGATCGTGATGAACGACGCGGCCGGGACCGACGAGGGAATCCTGCTCCAGGCCAAGAACGGGGCGTACATCCGGATCACCGAGGCGGCGATTGTCATCGCCTCCGGCAGGGCCCGGATCACACTCCAGAACGACCAGGTCATCGTCAATGAGGGTCAGTTGACCGTGGAACCGAAGCGCTAGAAACGGGGGATCGAGAAACGTGTCCGGGACATCCGGGGCATCCGGGAAGCTGCTTGCCGCCGACACCGTGATCAGCTGCCCGCACGGGGGGCGCGCCACACCGGCGCACACGCCGTCCCCGGCGGTGCTGATCGGCGGCAGGGCGGCAGCCACCGCCGCCCACACCTACACCGTCGTCGGCTGCACCCACACCGTGAACCGTGTGCCACAGCCGTGCCTGTCCGTACGGTTCACCGCCTCCGCGAGCGGCGTGACCGTCGCGGGCGCCCCCGTGCTGCTCGACACCGACACCTCAGCGGCCCAGTGCTTCAGCGCGGCCCTGGTCGCACAGGGACCACCCGTCGTCACCGCCGCGCAGCAGGAGGTGTCCACACGATGACGAAGCCGGTCATCCGCACCGACATCGCGTTCCCCTTCCGCGCCGACCGCCGGGGACGCACCGCGCACGCCGACCACGGCGCACACGTCCACGACCTGGTCGAACAGTTGCTCTTCACCAGCCCCGGCGAACGCGTCATGCGCCCGGACTTCGGCTGCGGGCTCCTCGATCTCGTCTTCGCGCCCAACAGCCCCGAGCTGATCAGCACCCTCGAACTGTCCGTGCAGGCCGCCCTCCAACGCTGGCTGGGCGACCTCATCGACGTGGAGGACCTCGACGTGGTCAGCGAGGACCACGTCGTCCGCGTGTATCTCTCGTACGTCGTCCGCGCCACCGGCGCCCGGCGCGAGGACGTCTTCGAAGGGAGGGCCGCCGCATGACCACCACGACCGGTACAGCCTCCCGGCGGGCCAAGGTCCGAGCCGCCCAACTCAACGGCATCGACGCCGTGGAGGTCAGCGACGACGGGCTGCTCCTCACCGTCACGTTCCTCGGCAAGGCCCCGCACGGCCTGTGCCCCGAGAACGTCCGCGTCGACGGCGGCCGCCGCGTCACCGGCATCACCGCCCTCGACGTCAGCGTGGAACGCGAGGAGGACCCCGAGCTGGACGACCGGCTGTACGTCACCCTCGACAAGGCCGGCGACACCTCCCGCTACCGGCTCTCCCTCGTGGAGGCCGACCCGTACGGCAGGCCCGGTACCGAGCCGTACCGCGGCTTCGACCAGCGCTACCACAGCGCCGGCTTCTCCTTCCGGCCCGACTGCCCGACGCCCTTCGACTGCAAGGACGAGCGACACCCCGAGACCGACTTCCCGGACGCGCCCGTCATCGACTACACGGCCCGCGACTACGACACCATCCGCAAGCTGCTCCTCGACCGGCTCGCGCTCACCACGCCCGACTGGGTGGAGCGCAACCCCGCCGACCTGGGCATGACGCTCGTCGAGCTGCTCGCGTACACCGGCGACCGGATCAGCTACCAGCAGGACGCGGTGGCCACCGAGGCCTACCTCGACACCGCGCGCCGAAGGGTGTCCGTGCGCCGTCACGTCCGCCTCATCGACTACGCGATGCACGACGGGTGCACGGCCCGCGCGTACGTCACCGTGGAGACCGCGGAAGACACCACCCTCGCCCCGGGCACGTACCGCTTCGCCTCCGTCGACGTCCGCGCCCTCGACCCGCACGACCGGCCCGAGCCCGGCACGGTCATCGGCGACCACGACCTCGCCGACCTGGAGGAACGCGGCTCGGTGGAGGTCTTCGAACCGGTCGCCCCCACCGACCCGCTTCAGCTGCGCACGGCACACAACGCGATCCGCCTGTGGACCTGGGGCGGCGAGGTGTGCACCCTCCCCAAGGGCGCCACCTCCGCCACTCTCCGCGACGCATGGGTCGACCCCGAGACCTGCCGGGACCGGCGGCTCGACCTCGAGCCGGGCGACCTGCTCGTCCTGGAGGAGGTCAGGGGCCCGCGCACCGGAACCCGCGGCGACGCCGACCCCGCCCACCGCCAGGCCGTACGCCTCACCTCGGTCACCCCGGGCATCGACCGCATCGAGGACCAGCCGGTCCTGGAGGTCACCTGGGCGGCCGAGGACGCCCTGCGCTTCCCGCTCTGCCTCACGACCCTGGGCGGCCGGAACTGCCTGCCCGTCGAGGACGTGAGCCTCGCCCGAGGCAACGTCGTCCTCGTCGACCACGGCCGCACCCTCCAGTGGTCCGGCGAACTCCCCGAGACCGTCACCGTGCCGCCCGTACCCGCCGTCGTCGCCCCCTGCGACCCTCCGGTCTTCGGCTGCCTCGACCCGGATGACGGGAACGCTCCAGCCCGGCTCATCAACTCGCTCACGGACAAGGCCGAGGGCGGTCAGGCACTCATCCCCGACGACGTCCGTGAACTCTTCGACGTCGTCGGCCTGTCCGCGACCACCCGCGCCGGAATCGGCCTGGAACGGGCCGGGCAGCGGCACGAACGCGTGGTGCCCGGCACCGCGTACGCCCAGGCCACCGCCCTGCGCACGCTGCTCGCCCAGTCCGTCTACCCGGGCATCCTGCCCCGCTTCCGGCCCGTCCTCGGCAGGGTGCCGGTCGCGCAGGCCGTGCCGTTCCCCGACCCGCGGACCGTCTCCGCCGGGCAGGCCGAGCGGATCGCCGCCATCCCGGGACGGGTACGGCAGCGGCTCGTCGACCTGTGGCGCAGCGCCCGCGACCGCGACGGGCTCGGCGACGACGAGATCGCCGAACTCACCGTCATCTACGGCCTGAAGATCCTCGAACGCATCGAGCTGCGCCGTCATCCCGTCCGCGCCCTGCGCGAACTCCTGCACCGCAACGACGAGTTGCTCGACACCAAGCTGCGCCGCGCCGAGATCCTCGCGGCACGGGCCCGCGCGGGGACGGTCCTCGACCCGCACATCGCCTGGGAGATCGCCCACAGCTGGGGTCCGGCGTACGCGACCGGGCTGCACCCCGACGAGCCGGTGCTCCGTGGCTCCGCGCACTCCGCCCTCACCCAGGACCCCCGCCAGGCCCTGCCCGCCGTACGCCTCCACGAGCACCGTCACGAGGACGACGACACGACCTGGGAGCCGCGCCGCGACCTGCTCGACAGCGGCTCGCGCGACCGCCACTTCGTGGGCGAACTGGAGGACGACGGCCGCCTCGCCCTGCGCTTCGGCGACGGCCGGCACGGTGCGAAGCCGACCCCGGGCGCCCGGCTGGCCCTGGGCTACCGGCTCGGCGGCGGCACGGCGGGCAACGTCGGCGCGGAAGCGATCAACCACCTGGTGACACAGGGCCCGGACGACTGCGAAGCCACCGTCGCCGTCGTCCGCAACCCGCTGCCCGCCATCGGCGGCACGGAACCCGAACCCGTCGAACAGGCACGCCAGTTGGCCCCCCTCGACCTGCGCCGCAGCCGCCTGCGCGCCGTCACCGCCGACGACTACGCGGCCCTCGCCGCCCGACTGCCGGGCGTCCAGCGCGCCGCCGCCGAGATCCGCTGGACCGGCAGCGTCCAGGAGGCACACGTCGCGATCGACGCCCACGGCGCGGGCAGTCCGCCCGGCGAGTTGCTCGCCGCGGTCGAACAGGCCCTGGAGACATACCGGCGCATCGGCCACGACCTCGTGGTCGGGCCGGCCCGGCTGGTGCCGCTCGACATCGTGCTGACCGTGTGCGCCAGGCCCGGCCACCAGCACGGGCAGATCCTGGCCGAGCTGTACCGCGTACTCGGCAACGGCCGACTGCCCGACGGGCGGCTCGGCTTCTTCCACCCGGACGCGCTCACCTTCGGCGAACCCGTCCGGCTCAGCCGCCTCGTCGCCGTCGCCGCGGCGGTCCCGGGTGTGGAGAGCGTTCAAGTGGCCCGACTGCGGCGGCTGTTCGAGCAGGACCGTGGAGAGAGGGAGGACGGCGTGCTGCGGCTCGGCCCGCTGGAGATCGCCACCTGCGACAACGACCCGGACCGGCCGGAGAACGGCCGGCTGGCGATATCCCTGGGAGGTGCCCGATGACGACGTACGCGACGACCGATGAGTGCGGCTGCGGCGGCGCCTGCCGCGGCGGTCACGACGAGCGCCTCGCGCCCGCGCCGGTCCACAACCCGCCGGGCCGCGCCGCCCTCGACTACCGCGTCGGCGAGTACGGCTCCTTCCTGGCCGCCCTCCTCGACCGGCTCGCCTCACCCGCGTATCCCGCACTGCACGGGCTCACCGTGCGCACCCCGGACGACCCGGCGATCGGTCTCCTCGACGCCACCGCCGTCCTCGGTGACCTGCTCACCTTCCACTCCGAGCGGATCGCCGACGAGGCCTACATCCGCACAGCCAACGAGCACCGCTCACTGGTGCTGCTCGGGCGGCTCGTCGGCCACCGGCCACGCCCCGGCGTGGCCGCGTCCACCCACCTCGCGTACACGCTCGAACGCGACCCGCGCGCCGAGACACTGCCGGTGGTCATCCCGCGCGGCGCACGCAGCCACAGCGTGCCCGCCTCCGCCGACGAGGAGTCCCAGACCTTCGAGACCGGCCGTGACCTGACGGCCCGCTGGGACTTCAACGAGTTGAAGGTCCGCCGTCGGCGCCCTTCGCTCGTCACCCCGGAGGACCTGGAGCGCCGCTCCGAGCTCTACGTCGAGGGAACCGCCAACTCCCTCCAGACCGGGGACCAGTTGCTCTTCGTCTTCGGTGAAGACGCCGGCGGCGAACGGAAAATGCTGCCCGTGGCGAACGCGCGGGTCGACCGGGAGGACGAGATCACGGCGATCTCCCTGGCGAGGTCGGCCCCGGCGACGCTGAAGGAACTCGTCGACGAGGTACGGCGCTGGATCGCCGACCCGGCCGTCCCGGGCGAACCCGGCGAGGAGCCGCCCACCCCCGAGGTCCCGAACCCGCGCCCGGTCAGCAAGCTGATCGAGGACGTCGAGGACCAGGTCCTCGCCCCCCTGCGCGAGGACCTGGACGCCATCACGTCGCCCGAGCGGCTCGCGGGCCGCCTCGCCGAGCCCGTCGCCCGCCTCGGCGAGGCCCAGGTGCTGGCGACGCCGTACGAGGATGTGGCGGCCTGGTTCGAGCAGCTGGAGGCCGTGCTCGCGGAACTCGCCGAGCGCGCAATGGAGTTGGCGCCCGCACAGCCGGACCCGGAGGAGCCCGGGGAACCCGGGGAACCGGCGGAGCCGCGGACGAAGGCGGTGGCACAGGCGGCCGCCCCCGCCACCCCCGCCACCCTCGCCCCTCGAGATGCCGCCCTCCAGGCCCTGAGCAACGTCCTGCCCGCCCTGCGCGCCTCCGCCCCCGCTCCCTACGGCGGCGGCACCCGCGCCCAGCTCCCCGGCACGGACACCGCTCGGCTGCTCTCGGCCCTCAACCCCGGCCTGCGCGGGCTCTACCCGGCCTGGCGCACGGCCGCGGCCCCCGGCACCCCGCAGCTCCTGCGCGAACTGCTGGCGCTGCGCGTCACGGCCGCCCCCTTCGGCGCCACGGCCCCGCTCAAACCGGTCCAGGACGACCGGGGCCGGGTCATCCGCACCGCGGACTGGCCGCTCACGGGCGCCGTCCTCGTCAGCATGCGCGTCGTGTTCGACACCCAGGGCAAGGTGCCCGTCCGGGCGGAGTTCCAGTACGTCGAGGGCAGCAGCTCCGACCAGCGCTCCGAGAACCTGCCCGTCACCCAGCCGGTGGTCTTCCGCCTGGGCACAGGCGAGGTCGAGCTGTCGACGCGCGTGGCCCAGGACCGCGACCTGCACTGGCTGAACCGCCGTCCCACCGACTCCCAGGAGCCGGGGGTCACCGCCCACCTCCGCAACGGCCTGCCCAGCTACGACCTGTTCGTGTCGCGGCCCGACGACGAAGGCCTCGTCCACGTGATCGTCGGCGACGCGGACCCGGTCACCCTGCGCCCCGGCGACACCAGGCCGCTCCACCTCGGCGACGAGGAGATCAGCCTCCGCTACACGACCGGCAGCAGCGAACCCAACGTCGAGGTCGTCCTCGCCAGCAAGCGCGACCCGGTCGACCGCAAGGTGCTCCAGCTCGACACGGTGCACCCCGGCATCACCGTCGGCAGCTGGGTCGCGATCCAGCGCCCCGCCAAGGGCGCCGACGACGGCATCCCCGGCGACAAGAAGCTCGCGTTCGTCACCACCCAGGTCAAAGCCGCCCGCACCGCCGCGTACTCCAACTACGGCATCACCGGCCGCGGCACCGAACTCACCCTGGGCGCCGCCTGGCTGGACGAGTTCGACGTCCTGCTCTCCCACATCCGCGACACCACCGTGCACGCGGCGGGCGAGCCCCTGCGCCTGGCGGACGAACCGCTCGGCGAGGACGTCCACGGCAACGAGATCGAACTCGCCGAGCTGTACGACGGATTGCAGCCCGGACGCACCCTGATCGTCGGCGGCGAGCGCAGCGACATCCCCGGGGTGGCCGGCGTGACGGCCACCGAGGTCGTGACGATCGCGAGCGCCGACCCGGCCGTCGACCCCCAACTACCAGGCGATCACGTCCACACCCGACTGACCCTGACCGCAGACCTGGCCCACCGCTACCGCCGCGCGACCGTCCGCATCCTGGGCAACGTCGTCGAGGCCACCCACGGCGAGGGCCGCGAGGAGGCGATCGGCAGCGGCGACTCGGACCGCGTCAACCAGACGTTCGCGCTCTGGCAGTCCCCGCTCACCTGGCTCGCCGACGACAACCCCCTCGGCGCCACACCCGTGCTGGAGCTCCGGGCCGACGGCGTGCTCTGGCACGAGGTCGACAGCCTTGCCGGGCGCGGCCCGCGCGAGCGTGTCTACATCACCGGCTCCACCGCCGACGGCCGCACCACCGTGACCTTCGGCGACGGCGTCCACGGGGCCCGCCTGCCCACCGGCCACGACAACGTCCGGGCCCGGTACCGCTTCGGCACCGGCAAGGCCGCCAACGTCGCCGCCGACCGGATCACCCAGCCGCTCACCCGGCCCCTGGGCGTCTCCCAGGTCACCAACCCGCGCCCGGCCACGGGCGGCGCGGACGCGGACGGCCCCGGCCTGACCCGGCGCACCGTCCCGCTCGCCGTCTCCGCCCTCGACCGCCTGGTCTCCGCCCCCGACTACGAGGACTTCGCCCGCTCCCGCGCCGGCATCGGCCGGGCCGCCGCGCGCGAACTCTTCGACGGACGGCGGCGCGTGCTGCACGTGACGGTCGCGGGCACCGACGACGTGCCCATCGCCGCCGACTCGGACACCCTGCGGGCCCTGCGCGGAGCCCTCACCGAGTACGGCGACGCCAACCTCCCCGTCCGCGTGGACGTACGCGAACTGGTCCTGCTGCTCGTCGCCGCCAAGGTGAAGGTGGCCCCGGACCACGCCTGGCAGATCGTCGAACCGCGCCTGCGTCAGGCTCTGCTGCGCCGACTCGGCTTCGAGGGACGGGAGTTGGGCAGGCCCGCCCGGCTCTCGGACGTCCTCGCCGCGGCCCACACCGTGCCCGGCGTGGACTACGTGGACGTCGACGTCTTCACCGGCATCCCCGCCTCCTCCACGCCCGAGGAGCTCACCGCGCTGCTCACCCGTCCCGGCAGCCCCAGGGCGACGGTCCCGGCGCACCCGGCCACGTACGACGAGAAGACCCACACCGTTCGCGCCGAGGGCGGCGAGACGCTCTCCTCGATCAGCGCCCGGTACGGCGTCCCGCTCGCCGAACTCCTGCGCCTCAACCCCGACATCACCGACACCCGGCGCCTGGCCAGGGGCCGGACGGTGTTCGTCTTCCGCGGCATCCGCCCGGCCCAGCTCGCCCTGCTGTCGCCGAAGGCCGCGGACACCCTGATTCTCACGGAGGTCAAGTGATGGCTGCCAACTCGGTGGATGTCCACCCCGAGACGACGGCCCCGGCGACCAGGGAACCCGACGGGCTGGCCGAACTGCTGCCCCGCTGGCACCTGCTGCGCGACGCCGAGGAGGGCGAACCGCTGCGTGCCCTGCTCGCCGTGATCGCCGAGCAGCTGGACCGCGTCCGCGACGGCGTGGCCCAGGGCTACGAGGACCTGTTCGTGGAGACCGCCGCCCCCTGGGTACTGCCGTACCTCGGCGACCTCGTCGGCTACCGCACCCTGCCGGGCTACGTGGGGGTCCCCCCGGCCGGAGGCTGGGGGAGCGTCCTCACCACGGGCCTGCACGGCGGTGGCCGGGACGAACTCGCCGAGGCCGTCGCCCCGCGCGCCGACGTGGCCGCCACCGTCGCGAGCCGTCGCCGCAAGGGCACCCTCCACCTCCTCGAGGAGCTCGCCGAGCGCGTCACCGGCTGGCCCGCACGCGCCGTCGAACTGTCCCGGCAGGTGGCCCACACCCAGCCGGTGAAGCTGTACGGCACCGGGGGAGCCCACCGCGCGGGACGGGGCCGTCTCGTCGACCTCCGGGACGGATCCGCGCTCGCCCTCGCCGGCGGCCCCTTCGACACCGCGGCCCGCACGGTCGACGTCCGCCGCGCCGACTCCAGCCGCACACAAGGCGGTTGGACCCCGGCCGGAGTCGGGCTCTTCGTGTGGCGACTCAAGGCGTACGCGCTGACGTCCTCACCGGCGTACTGCGTCGACCGCGCCCGCAACCTCTACACGTTCTCGATCCTCGGCAGCGATACGCCACTGGTGACCAAGCCGGTGCCGGAGCCGTCGCCCACGCACCTCGCCACCGTCGACAACGTGCCCGGGTTCATCACCCGCCGTCTGCTCCACGACCGCCTCGCCGACTACTACGGCCCCGGCAAGAGCCTCGTCATCCGCCGCGACGGCGAGGACAAGCCCGTACCGCCCTCCGACATCGTCGTCGCCGACCTCTCCGACTGGCGCTACCGGCCGAAGCGCGGCCAGGTCGCCGTCGATCCGGAGCTCGGACGGATCGCGTTCGGCTCCCGGTCCGCGCCCCGGCAGGGCGTGTGGGTGGACTACCACTACGCGTTCGCCGCCGACATGGGCGGCGGCGAGTACGAGCGCGACGACCGCGTGGCCCGCCCGGACGCGACCTTCTACCGGGTCGGGCCCGGACAGCGGTTCCGGCAGATCATGGACGCCTACCGGGCGTGGCAGCACGACCGCCGGGCCGACCGGACCGGCCCCGAGGGCGTCATCGAGATCACCCACAGCGGCGCCTACCAGGAGCAGCTGGACTTCGACCTCGACCCGGGCGACCGCCTCGAACTGCGGGCCGCCGAGGGCACCCGGCCGGTGATCCGCCTGCTCGACTGGTACAGCAACCGCCCGGACGCCCTCAACATCCGCGCGGTGTCGGAGGACTGCGCCCCCCACGAGCGGCCCCGCATCGTCCTCGACGGGCTCCTCGTCGCCGGACGCGGCATCAACGTCACCGGAGCGATGGGCGCCGTCGTCGTCCGCCACAGCACCCTCGTACCCGGCTGGTCCCTGGAACCCGAGTGCGAGCCGCACTCGCCCGAGGAACCCAGCATCGTCCTGGAACGCACCACCGCGTGCCTCCAGATCGAGCACAGCGTCCTCGGCACCATCGAGGTCATCGGCGACGAGGTGAGCGAGGACCCCCTCGACATCCACCTGCGCGACAGCGTCCTCGACGCCACCGGCCACGACCGCGAGGCACTCTCCGCCCCCGACTGCCGCCACGCCCACGCCGTGCTCCACCTGCACCGCACCACGGTCATCGGCGAGGTCCACACCCACGCCGTGAGGATCGCCGAGAACTCGATCTTCACCGGGAAGCTCCACGTGGCCCGCCGCGGCATCGGCTGCCTGCGCCACTCGTACGTCCCCACCGGGTCCCGTACGCCCCGCCGTTACCGCTGCCAGCCCGACCTGGCCGGACCCGACCAGGCCCAGCGCGTACGGCCGCTGTTCGCGTCCGAACGCTACGGGACGCCCTGGTACGGGCAGTTGGCCGACAGGTGCGCCGAGGAGATCCGGCGCGGCTCGGACGACGGGGCCGAGATGGGCGCCTTCCACGACCTGTACCGGCCGCAGCGCGAGGACGGCCTGCGGGCACGGCTCGCGGAATACACACCCGCGGGCGCGGACGCAGGGATCTTCTTCGTGACATGAGCCACCCCGGCCTCCCGAGCCGCATCTGAACCCGTCCGGCCACGCGAGCCGTACCACTGACGACTCCTGAAACGCACAACCTCAACCAGGGGGACCCCTTCCATGCACGCTGACCTGTCCCGCCTCACCTTCCGCCCGGAACGCCACTACTCGGCGGTCGTCGCCCAACAGGGCCGCGTCCAGCTCGACGCCGACACCAACGAGCAGACAGCGATCCAGCTCCACCAGGCCCGCACCCTCGCCGCGGACCTGATCGGCCGGCACGGCGGACCGCGCGACGCGTGCGGCTTCCGCATCGAGTACGTGGGCGGCAAGCACGACATCGACACCCTGAACATCCACGGCGGGCGCTACTACGTCGACGGCATCCTCGTCGACGCGGGCCGCCCGGCGCCCGGCACACCCGTACCCGACGACGCGGACGCGGACGCCGACGACCAGGACGACGCGACCCCCCAGCCGCCCGCGTACTGGACGTACTGGGACCAGCCCGACGGCTTCCGCGACCCGGAGAAGCCCGGCGACCGGCTGCCCTCGCCCGCCCAGTCGCCGTTCCTCGTCTACCTCAACGTCTGGGAGCGCTCGGTCACCGCGGCCGAGGACCCGGCACTGCGCGAGGTCGCGCTCGGCGCGGCGATGCCGGACACCGCCGCCCGCGTGAAGGTCGTCTGGCAGGTGCTGGCGCTGTCCCTCGCCGCCCTGGACATCGAGGAGACCGACCCCTCCAAGGAAGTCGTCCGCGCCGCCTTCGACAAGTGGGCCGCGCGCCAGGCTGCCCCCTCGGCCCGGCTCGCCGCCCGCAGTGAGCGGCCCGACCATGCCGACGAGGACCCCTGCCTGGTCAAGCCGGACGCCCGCTACCGCGGCCCGGAGAACCAGCTGTACCGCGTCGAGGTCCACGCCGCCGGCGAGGCGAAGGACGCCACCTTCAAGTGGTCCCGCGAGAACGGCTCGGTCGTCTTCCCGGTCGACGAACTCGACGGCACCTGGGTGCAGTTGGCGTCCCTCGGTTTCGACGACAAGCTGGACCTGGACGTCGGCGACCACGTCGAGTTCACCGACACCGCGTACGCCTCCCGCCTCGAGTCCCTCCCGCTGCTGCGGGTCGAGGAACTGGACCTGCCGGGCCGCCGCGTCCGTTTGTCCGCCGAGCCGGAGCCGGGCGTCGGCCGGCTGCCCCACCTCCACCCGTTCCTGCGCCGCTGGGACCACCACGAGGGCCCGAGGCGCAAGGGCCGTACGACCTCCCTGAAGGGCGGGGCCGTGCCCGTCACGGAGGGGGAGTGGCTGCCCCTGGAGGACGGCGTCGAGGTGTACTTCGCCAAGGGCGGCACGTACCGCACCGGTGACCACTGGATCATCCCCGCCCGCACCGCCACCGGCCGTGTCGAGTGGCCCGCCGACCCGGCACGCCGCCCCCTGCTCCAGGGCCCGGCCGGCATCGCCCGCCACCTGGCCCCGCTGGCCCTGATCAAGGGCGAGGGCAGCCCCGTCGACCTGCGCTACGCCTTCGGGTGGCAGGCCAGCAGCGTCCCGGCCGCGGACGAGGCCGCGCTCGCCGCCGAGGCACAGGCCAGCCGCGAGGAGCAGGCTGCGGAGGCCGACCCCTCCGGAGGGCGCTCACAGACCACAGGCGAGGCCGAGGCCTCCGCGGAAGGAGACCGGTAACCATGGCGAATCCCCTGAGCGCGTCGAAGATGGTGGCGATCCTGCGTGCCGAGGGCCTGACGGTCCACGAGGTACGCAGCTGGCGCACCCACAACCGCAACACCAAGGGTCCCTGGGGCCCGGTCAACGGCGTGATGATCCACCACACCGTCACCTCCGGCACCCAGAACTCCGTGAACATCTGCTACAACGGCTACTCCAGCCTGCCCGGCCCCCTCTGCCACGGCGTCATCGACAAGAAGGGCGAGATCCACCTCGTCGGCAACGGCCGCGCCAACCACGCCGGTTCCGGCGACAGCGACGTCCTGCGCGCCGTGATCAACGAGACGAGGCTGCCGGGCGACAACGAGGCGGACACCGACGGCAACCGCCACTTCTACGGCTTCGAGTGCATCAACCTCGGCGACGGCAGGGACCCCTGGCCCGAGGCGCAGAAGGAGGCCATCGAGAAGGTCGCCGCCGCGATCTGCCGCCACCACGGCTGGACCGAGCGCTCCGTCATCGGCCACAAGGAGTGGCAGCCGGGCAAGGTGGACCCACGCGGCTTCACGATGGACAGCATGCGCAAGCGCATCGGCGAGCGGCTGGACGGCAAGGGCGGCTCGACGAAACCGAAGCCCGCCGACCCGAAGCCCGCGCCCAAGCCGACATACGAGCCGTTCCCCGGCAGCGGCTTCTTCCACATCGGCCGCAAGTCCCCGGTCATCACTGCGATGGGCCGCCGCCTGGTCGCCGAGGGCTGCAGCCGCTACGAGGAGGGCCCGAGCCCCGAGTGGACCGAGTCCGACCGCCGCTCCTACGCGGCCTGGCAGCAGAAACTCGGCTTCAAGGGCAAGGACGCGGACGGCATCCCGGGCAAGGTCAGCTGGGACAAGCTGCGGGTGCCGAACAGCTGAGCGCCCGTACTGTGCGGAGTTCGTCGCGCCCCTGCAAGGGGCGCGGGGCTGTGTTGATATGCGGCTCCGTCGCGAGGGCGCGACCAGCCACATCGCACCCGCAGCCGACAACGAACCCGGCACAGACCCTACGAGTTGGTCGGCGGATACGAGGGCCTCGCCGGAATCCGCGTCGCGCCCGGCGAGGGCAACGGGGGCAGCTCCCCCTCGTACAGCCACACCCGAAAAAGCTCCTCAAGGGACTCCACGGCGAACCGCGCCACATGCCCCGTGAACGTCCCCGTGGTGACGGCGCCACCCCGGTGCAGCCCGGCCCACCCCCGCAGCATCCGGAAGAACGCGTCGTCCCCCATCGCACAGCGCACCGCGTGCACGACGAGCCCACCACGCTGGTAGAGCCGGTCGTCGAACATCAGCTTGCGGCCTGGGTCGGCAAGGACCAGGTCCTGCGGCAGCGAGGACAGCAACCGGTGGGCACTGCCCGCCAGTTGCTGGGCCGTAGGCCCGCCCGACCGCTCCGACCACAGCCACTCGGCGTACTTCGCGAACCCCTCGTTCAGCCAGATGTGCCGCCAGTCCGCGACGGACACGCTGTTGCCGAACCACTGGTGCGCCAGCTCGTGGGCCACCAGTCGCTCCGAACCCCGCGCCCCGTCCACGTGGTTGGCGCCGAACAGTGACAACCCCTGCGCCTCGACGGGAACGTCCAGCTCCTCCTCGGTGACCACCACGGCGTACTCACCGAACGGATACGGCCCGAACAACTCCTGGAACAGCTCCATCATCGCGGGCTGCCGCGCGAAGTCCCGCGAGAACTCCCCGAGGAGATGCGCCGGAATGTGCCCGTGCTGCGGAACACCGCCCAGCCCCGGATCGCCGAGCAGCACCGTCTGGTACTTCCCGATCGACAGCCCGACCAGATAACTCGACGTCGGAGCCGACTGCTCGTACACCCACGTCGTCGTGGACGCCTTCGTCGTACGGGTCAGCAGGCGACCGCCGGCCACCACCTGGTACGCGGACGGTGTGGTGATCGAGATCTGGTACGAGGCCTTGTCGGCGGGCCGGTCGTTGCACGGGTACCAGGACGGCGCCCCGACCGGCTGGCTGGCCACCAGCGCCCCGTCGGCGAGCTCCTCCCAACCGAGCCCGCCCCAGGGGCTGCTGACCGGCTTGGGGTTGCCGGACCAGTGGACCTCGACGGTGAAGGCGGCCCCGGCGCGCACCGGCTTCGGCGGACGGATGCGCAGCTTGCCGCCGCGGTGCGTGTAGTGCGGTGCCCGGCCGTCGACCTTGACCCGGCCGATCTTGAAGTCGGCGAGGTTCAGCTGGAACTCGCTGAGCGCGGCACGGCCCGCTATGGCGTTGATCCGGGCCGTACCCGACAGCCGGTTCGGCCCGGGCCGGTAGTCCAGCGCGATCTCGTACCGGTGCACCCGGTACCGGGGATCGCCGTTGGCCGGGAAATACGGATCCGGACCCGCTGTCTGCTGAACCGCCACTGCTGTGTCTGCTCCCTGCGCTGCTCTCGAACGACGTCCATCGTCCCCACCCGACGCCGACGAGGCCGCGCCTACCGACGCCATGCCTCGATCGGGTTGCCCAGCCAGCGAGTGTCGTCGGGCACGGACTCCGCGGCCATGACCAGCGACGCCGGACCCAGCGTCGTACGGGCCCCGATGGCGCTGCCGGGCAGGACGATTCCGCCCGGGCCCAGCGTGGCGCCCTCACGGAGAACAACAGTATCCGTCCGCAAGATCCGGTCGTGGAAGAGGTGGGTCTGGAGCACACAGCCCCGGTTCACCGTGGCGCCGTCGCCGAGCGTCACCAGATCGCTCTCCGGCAGCCAGTAACTCTCCACCCACACACCCTTGCCGATGCGGGCGCCGAGCCCCCGCAGCCACACGTTCATCAGCGGCGTACCCGGCACGGACCCGGCGAGCCATGGCACGGCCACCACCTCGACGAAGGTGTCGGCGAGCTCGTTGCGCCACACGTACGAGCTCCACAGCGGGTGCTCACCACCGCGGTGCCGCCCCACGAGCGCCCACTTCGCGACGACGGACAGCGCGCATCCCGCGATGCCCGTCGCGAGCAGCACGACGCCGCACAGCAGCCACGCCCAGCCGCCCAGCGCGCTCAGCGCCGCCACCGTCAGTACGGCCAGCGCGCCCGAGCACAGCACCGGAACGATGCGGCACAGCTCCACCAGACCCCGCGCCCACAGCAGCCGGGCAGGGGGCTCGTACGTCCGGCTCTGGTCGCCGCCGGCCGCGTTGCGGGGCAGCCTGACCGGCGGCAGCCCCAGATACGAGCTGCCCTTCTTCGCCTTCTTCGGCGTCGCCGACAGCACGCCGACCAGCCCGCCGTCCGGCACGCTGCGTCCCGGCGCCGTCATCCCCGAGTTCCCGAGGAACGCCCGGCGCCCGATCTCCGCCCGCCCGATCCGCAGCCAGCCGCCGCCCAGCTCGTACGGCGCGGTCAGCGTGTCGTCCGCCAGGAACGCGCCGTCGCCGACCGTGGTCAGGCTGGGCAGGGCGAGCACGGTGGACACCTCGGCACCCCGCCCGATCCGCATTCCGAGCAGCCGCAGCCACACCGGCGTGACCAGCCCGGCGTACAGCGGGAACAGCACCTCCCGGGCCCGGTCCATCAACTGCGTGACCGTCCAGGCCTGCCAGCCGACCCTGCTGTGCGTGGGATGCGTACCCTCGCCGAGCCCCAGGCTCAGCAGCCGTACGGCGACGAGCAGGAGCAGCGCGTACACAGCCCCGAAGGCCAGCGTCGCCGGGACCAGCGCGAGCGCCGCACCCCGCACCGCCTCGCCGAGCCCGGCGTCCGGCGCCACGAAGAGGCCCGCGGTGAGCAGCGAGGCGAGTCCGGCGAGCAGCGGCAGCGCGGTCAGCCCGACGCCGCTCACGCCGTACATCGCCCGCCAGAACACGCCCTTCTCCGGCCGCTCCTTCGGCCAGTTCCGCTTGGCCTTGCCGAGCTTCACGGCGGGCGCCCCGGCCCAGCGCTGCCCGGTGGGCACCTGCCGGGCGACGGCGGAACCGGGCGCGACCTCGGCCCGCTTGCCCACGCGCGCGCCCGGGAACAGCATGCTCCGCGTCCCGACCACCGCACCGGCACCGACCTTGACCGGCCCGATCTCCAGCCGGTCACCGTCCAGCCACCAGCCCGACAGATCCACCTCGGACTCCACGGCCGCGCCCCGCCCGAGCTTGAGCATCCCCGTCACCGGCGGCAGCGAGTGCAGATCCACGTCGGACCCCACCTTGGCGCCCAGCGCACGGGCGTACCGCTCCAGCCAGGACCCGGTGAGCGAGGTCGCGCCGCTGAACTCGGCGAGCCGCTCGGCCGTCCACAGCCGCAGATGCACGCTCCCACCGCGCGCGTAACGCCCCGGCGTCACCCCGCGCAGCAGCAGCCGCGCCCCACCGGCGGCGACGGCCAGCCGCCCCGGCGGACTGAAGAACACGAGCGCCCCGGCCGCCACGGCCCACCAGGGAGCGGTCGGCAGCCACGCATACGACCCCATCGCCCCCAGCACGTTCCCGAGCGCGGCCAGCGGCACCATCCAGCGCAGCCCGAGCAGCGTGAACAGCGGCAGAAGCAGCAGGAGTTGCAGCACGCCGGCCCGCGCCGGAACCGGCTCGACCACCCGCTGGGAGCCGTCGTCCTGCGCCGACTCCTCCAGGTGCCGGGCGAGCTTGCGCAGGGTCGGGTGCTGGTAGAGGTCGAGGACGGCGGCGGTGGGGTAGCGGGTGCGCAGCCTGGTGGTGAGCTGGGCGGCGGCGAGAGAGCCGCCACCGATGGCGAAGAAGTCGTCGGAGGCACCGCCCACGGGAATCCCGAGGACCTCCGCCCACTGCTCGGCGAGCCACGCCTCGGTCCCGTACAGCTCCTCGGCCGGACCACCGGTCTCCAGGCCCTCCAGCGGCCACGGCAGGGCGTTCCGGTCGACCTTGCCGGAGGTGCGCGTCGGCAGGTCGGCGACCGGCGCGAGCAGCGGCACGAGCGCGGCGGGCAGCTCGGCCCGCAGTTTCCCGACGGCGGCGGCGTGGTCCCACCCGTCCTGGGTGACGACGTACCCGACGAGGAGCTGATTGCCGCTCCGTGCGGTCCGCACGGCGGCAGCGGCCCCCGCGACCCCGGGCAGCGCCTGCAGGGCCGCGTCCACCTCGCCGAGCTCGATCCGCCGCCCGCCGAGCTTGATCTGCTCGTCGGCCCGCCCGAGGAAGACCAGCCCCTCGGGTTCGGCCTTCACCAGGTCGCCGCTCCGATAGGCCCGCTCCCAACCGAGCGATTCCAGGGGCGCGTACTTCTCGGCGTCCTTCTCGGGATCGAGGTACCGGGCGAGCCCCACCCCGCCGATGACGAGCTGCCCGCTCTCGCCCATCGGCACGACCTGCCCCGCCTCGTCGACGACGGCGAGTTCCCACCCGTCGAGCGGCAGCCCGATCCGGATCGGCTCCTCACCCGTCATCAGGGAGGCGCAGGCGACGACGGTCGCCTCGGTGGGCCCGTAGGTGTTCCACACCTCGCGCCCCTCCGTCACCAGCCGCTGCGCCAGCTCGGGCGGGCACGCCTCTCCGCCGAAGATCAGCAGCCGCACGTCGTTGAGGGTCTCGGGCTCCCACAGCGCGGCGAGTGTCGGCACCGTGGACACCACGGTGATCTCCTGCTCGACGAGCCAGGGCCCCAGATCGGCCCCGCTGCGCACCTGCGAGCGCGGCACGGGAACCAGACAGGCCCCGTACCGCCAGGCCAGCCACATCTCCTCACAGGACGCGTCGAAGGCCACGGACAGCCCGGCCATGACCCGGTCACCGGGCCCGATCGGCTCCTCGGTGAGGAACAGCGCGGCCTCGGCGTCCACGAAGGCGGCGGCACTGCGGTGGCTCACGGCCACGCCCTTGGGCTTCCCGGTGGACCCGGAGGTGAAGATGATCCAGGCGTCGTGCTCGATGCCGGGCCGGGCGGCGGGCTCCTCGCTCCGCCCGTGCGGGGTCAGCTCGTGCCCGGCGCCCACGACGGCCCGGACCCCGGCCTCCCCGAACACCAACTCGGCCCGCTCATCGGGGTCCTCGGCGTCCACGGGCACGTACGCGGCCCCGGCGGCGAGCACGGCGAGGATCGCCACGTACAGATCATTCGTGCCCGACGGCACACGCACCCCGACCCGGTCCCCGAGCCCGACCCCGGCGGCGGCCAGACGCCGGCGCAGTCCCTCCACCTCGGTGGCCAGGGCGCGGTACGTCAGGCAGGTGACGCCGTCGTCCAGCGCGGGCTCGTTCGGATACGACCGCACGGAGGCGTCGAGGACGTCCACGAGGGTGCGGGGAGAGGGGGCGGGGCCGGCGACGAAGCGCGCCGCGGTGCCGAATCCCTCGCCCAGTCCTGCGCTCAATCCGTCGTCGAGCAGGGGGAGAGCGGGACTGTCGTGTACGGCGGCCATCGGATCCTCGCGTCTCGAACCCGGACCATCCGGGGGCACCGGCGGGCCACCAGGGATGCCTGGGGATGTCCGTCCAGCGCCGAACAAGCCCAATACTCTAGTGCGCAAGGGACTTCAGCCTGTCGTGTCGGCCAAGCGGGGGCATCCACGAGACGACGTACGGGTGCGGACGGACCGCCGTGACCTGGGGCTTTTCCGGCACGGCGAGATGTCCCCCACATTTCGCCGAAGTAACCTCCGACGGTCCGAGCCAGGGCCTCTGCCGGGTGGCGAATCGACGAAACAGGCTCCCCACCCCCACCCGACACCTAGTCTGAGACTTGGATCACCGGGTGGTTGCCGAAGCGCAGCTCCACCGACGTGCTGCAGGGGGAGGCGGCGGAATGACGGCGGACGTCCAGGGACCGGCTTGGGCGCTGGAAGGGCTGGGAGTGCGGTCCGGACGGTACCCGCTGGCGGTCGAGGGGCCGGTGATGCGCGCGGTCGACCGACTGGTGCCGGGAATGTCCACCGTGACCCGTTACATCCGCTACCACTCGATGTACGCGGCGATCGCCGCCCACGCCGAGCGGCACGCGCTGGACCGGGCCGGCTGCCGCCGGATGGTCCGCCGCTGCGAGGTACTGCTGGCCGCGCTCGGCCACGACACGGAGACCGCCGACACCGCCTGGACCGCCCATGGAGCCGATGGGGTACGGCGCTTCTGCACCGAGGAGCTGGAGCTCGCACGGGCGGCCGACGAGGAGCAGCTGACCCGGTCGTACTCGCCCCGCCGGTGGGGTTTCTGGGACCAGTACGGGGGACCTGCCACCGTCCTGGGCACCGTGGAGGTCCACAAGGGAGCACTCGGCCCCGGCCGCCACGCCTGCCCCGCGGCCATCCGGGACCTGTTCGCCCCGCTGCTGTCACTCGCCGGACAGGACGTCGTGCCCCTCCCCGACCTCCAGCGGGCCGGGCAGGCGGCTCTGGAGGTTCCGTTTCCGGAAGAGCAGGAATGGCTGACCGGGGTACTGACCGCCACCGCTGCGGGCGGAGCCCACGCACCCGGGGACTGGGAGGCATCCGACCGCACCCGGCGGGCGACCTTCCGGATCCTCGGCCGGGCGATCGAACTCCACGGCGCCGAAAGGCGCGGATATCAGGAGACACTGCGCTCCGCCGTCGCCTTCGGCGAGGAGCCGACCACCGATCCGGTCCTCTCCTCGGTACCGGAATCGGCGGGCTGGAGGGGACTCCTGCTGCGCCACTACTCGGTCGGCGCCTGGCGCAGGCTGTGGGCCGCGCTGGTGGCCGTCGTCGGATCCAGGGACGGCGAGGCCGACCGGTCGGCCGAGGAACTGCGCGACTGGCTGGCACACCAGGCCCCGGCCGGGACCGTACGACGGCTGCTGGGGGAGTTGCCACCCCTGAAGAGTCCGGAAGGCCGGCTGATGCCCGCCGAACGGCAGATCCTCGAACAGGGCGGTGACACCCCGATGACCGATGTGCTGCTCCTGATGGTGGGCGCCCTGAGGTCCCGGGAGGGCCACCTGACCGACGACGCCCGCGCGGTCTTCCTGGGGCGCGGGCGGCGCTCGGCTGAGTTCCTCGACCCGACATGGATCGACGGACTCCTCACCGACTACGCCGACCGGCAGGCCGGCGACCTGGCCGCGCGACTCGTCGACGACATGCTGGCCCAGTCCCGACGGGTGGCGCTCGGCAAGCTCCGCACGGACCCGGCGACCGGCGGACTGAAGATCTTCTCGCGGCTGCACCTGCGCAACGAGCGGTACTTCAAGACGGGCGACGAGTCAGGCTCCGGCATCGGCACGCGCATCCCCCAACTGGGCTTCTTCGGGCAACAGCTGGGGCTCTTCGCCGTCCAGGACGGCCGCCACACCGTCACCGCGCACGGCCGGGACGTCCTGGAGACGGACCGATGAGCGCGGCACGGCACACACGGTTCGCCTCCCCGGTGACACTGCTGCGCGAATGGGCCGAGCGCAGCGACCGGCAAGCGCTCCACGACGTGCTCTTCCTCGGGTTCACGGTCGACCTTCCGTTCCTGGAGAAGGTCGCGATCCCCGTCGCCCGAGGCCTCGGCGCCCGCACCGCGGTGATCGGCGACGCGGCCCAGGGGTTGTACGACCCGGTCGACGTACGCCTGGCCGGCCGCGGTTATCTGCACGGCCTTGCCCGCTGCCAGGGCGCCTTCCATCCCAAAGTCGTGCTGCTGATCGGCGAACACGCCTGCCGGCTGGCGGTGGGATCGGGCAACCCGACACTGTCCGGGTGGGGAGCCAACGACGAACTGTGGACCGTCGTGGAGACCGAGGACGACGCCTCCCACGCCCTGCTGGCCGACCTCGCGGACTGGCTGGAGCAACTGCCCGCCGCCGTGGACCTGGCCCCTTGGTCCTCGAGCCACCTCGCAGAACTCGCCGCGCTCCTGACCGAACGACACGTCAACGCCCCCGCCGGGCCGCAGGACGGACCGCGACTGCTGCACAACCTCCACCGGAGCCTGCTCGACCAGCTGCCCTCCGGACCCGTCGAGGACCTCCAGGCTCACGCCCCGTTCATCGACCCGGAGGCCCACGCCCTGCGCGCCCTGGTGGACCGGCTGGCCCCACGCCACATCATCCTGGGACTCCAGCCCCACTGGTCCAGCTACGACGCCGACACGGTCAAAGCGGCGCTCGACGGCCCCTCCACCCGCATCCGCCTCCTCGACGAAACCCGGATGCGGCACGGCAAGTTCATCGAGTGGCGGACCGGAGACCGCAGGCACGCCCTGACCGGAAGCCCCAACCTCACCCGAGCCGCCCTGTGCACCAGCACCGGCAAGGGCGGCAACTGCGAACTCGCCGTCCTCACCGCCGACACCCAACCGCTGCTCCCCGAAGAAGGGCACACCACCGCACTCACCACTCTGAAGGGCCGCACCATCCGGCCCTTCACCTCCGTCGGCCCATCGCTCGTCCTGCTGGGGGCCAAGACGGACAGCGAAGGACTGCACGTCTCCCTCGCCCGCAGCGAGTCGACACCCGTCGTGATCAGCACGTCACCGGACGGGTCACCGGGCTCCTGGACGAAGACCGGCAGCATCCCCGCGCAGCGAACGGAGTGTTCCTTCCCGGTACCCGAAGTGCCCGGCGCCGCGGTACGTGCCACCTGCCGCCGCGCGGACGGCAGCACCGCCGAATCGGCCGTCGTCTTCGTCTACAGCCCGGTGCACTGCGAACGACGCCACACCGTCGACACCGGGCCCCGTCTGAGATACGACTACACGGCGCAAACGCTGTTCGCCGACGAACGCGCCGCCCGCCGCTTCGAGAACGACCTGCTGCGTCTACGCGAGCTCACCGCCGGAACGTCCGGGTCCTCCGCCCGGGTGAGCCCCGCGCAGCGCGGTGCGGAAGCCGAGGTGGCGGTGAGCGGGGTCGACCGCTGGGACGCCTATGTCGCGGAGTGCCGCCGGATGATCGGGGCACCGCTGACCGGCCTCGCGTTCGGTACCGCGCAGGTCGCCCTTCCCCAGCCACCGACGTCCCGATGGATCGTGTCGGCGGTCGCGGGCGCCCTGGCGGACGACGAGTCGTACGAAGACGGCGAGTCGTACGAAGACGGCGCGGAGGACGAGAACGGCGCGGAGGACGAGGACCCCGTCACCGCCGGTGGGCCCGCCGCACCGCAGGTTCCACCCGAGCAGCGAGCCCGCTGTCGCGTCTGGGCCCCGCGCTGGGCCGCCACGCTCGTCGACCCTGACGGAAGACCGGCGCAACCGCTGTCGGTACGGCTGCTGGTGGCGAACCTGTACGTCCAGCTCCTGGCCGCAGGAGTCTGGGACGATCACGACCACAGCTGGCGCGACGGCCTGAGCGGTCTTCTCGACGCTCTCACGCCCAAGGAACCCGGCCCGGAGGATCAGCGGACTCCACCGGAGACCCGGCGACGAGTGGACGCGGTGGTGGCCGTGCTGACGACCCTGCTCAGCCAGGACGCCACGTTCACCGGCGGGGGTGAGCACGACGTGCTGGCCGCCCGCGCGTGGCGGCGGTACAGGGAACGGGTCGCCCGCGCCGAGCCTGCCCAGGCGGAGGACCTGCTGCTCCCACCGGAGCAGGCGCTCGCCCGCACGGCCTCCTGGAGCGAGGTGGAACGGCTCATCACCCTGGCGCAGGAGAACGACCCCGACGCCGAGACGATCGAGGAGTTCTCCAGGTCGGGCTGGGCCACCACGCACGGGGACGGGCTCTGGGAGATCAAGGGCTCCTTCGGAAACCCGGTCCCCGTCGTGACCCGGGCCGCCGAGAGACTCGGGCGGCACCACACGAACGGCGTGCTCGTGCGGGCCCGGAGCAGGAACCGCTGGGCGTTCGTCGCCTGGGCGGCCCCGTACCTGGTCCTGCTGAACTTCCCGGCACGCGTCTGGAGCACCTACCGCATACGGCCTCCGGCCACACCGGCATCACGGTTCAGCGGCGGTGACCTGTCCGCGGTGCCCGGCCGCGTCGGCGCACCGACCCCGCTCGGCGCGGGCCCGCCGGAGGCCCTTCGGAACACCTTGGGCGAAGTGGGCCTGACCTACCCGGAGTTGATCGAGCGGCTGTTCCGGGAAGACACCTGACCGGACGGGACGCGTCCACGCCGCTGCTCGGGGCGGGCCGGCGCGATGATGGTGGGAGCACGCCCGGGCGGCGCGAGGTCGTCGGCTCCGAGTACCTGGCAGCGCGCGAACCCGTGCCGGGACCACAGCGCGGCCGTCCACGCGCAGAGCAGCGCGTCGATGAGGTCCTCCCGATGCTTGTAGTCGGCCGCACGCAGGGGTGAGGGCTCATCGAGCAGCCGGCGGGAGACCGGGTGGGAGGCCATCGCGAGCGGCGGATCGGCGTCGGCCAGACCCGCCATGCGCGCGATCAGCTCGTCGCAGGCCTCCGCCCGCACCGCCCGCCACCGCGCCGCCGGCACGCCCGCCGGCCGGCGCTTGTACGTGGGGCGTGCCTCGTCATAGCCCAACTCGGCGGCCCCCACCAAGGTCGTGTACGGGTAGCACTCGGAGAAGACCAGCCCGCCCGTCGGCGGCCCGCCCCTGCCGTCGTCGTAGGCCCAGCCGGACTGCTGAAGCCGCTTCCGCAGCAGGACTCCGGCCAGATGGGGAGAGCTCTGGTTGGTGCTGTTCGCGCTCACCTTCCAACGGCCGTACCTCCGGCCGACCTCCCGCTCGCAGGGCCGCTGGCCGGCTGGATTGTCGACGACCAGCGAAGCGTCGACGAAAGCCAGTGTCGATCCGCCGACGGCTGCCCCGGCAAGCCATTGAGTCGTCTCGTCGAGCCCACAGGTCCAGCCACAGTCGATCACCGCACCGCGGCCGTCGATGACGGCGACGCCGGTCTCGTTGGGCCTGACCCGGGCCCCGCCGCCCTGCGCCCAGGCAAGGTCGACGCCGATGAAGCGCTCGATCCCCATACCCCGGTAGTACCAGGAACCGGCCCGCGGACGTGGGCGGATTCTCTTCCTGACCGACTCCTGCCCGACCTGCCCATTGAGCACGCAGCACAAAAATGCGGGTCGAGATCACTCCCGACCCGCATCCTCTCTGGTGTCCGAGGGGGGACTTGAACCCCCACGCCCGATAAAGGGCACTAGCACCTCAAGCTAGCGCGTCTGCCATTCCGCCACCCGGACAAGGTGTCTGTCGTGCGGGGTTTCCCCGCAGCGACAGAGGAAACTTTACCAGGCTTTCGAGGGCCCCTGATCACACCCCGTCCCCGCGTGAACGGCGTGTGTCGGGCCGGGCCCGGTCTTGGGGCGGGCGGGGGTGCGGAGAGAGGATGAGGCAGGTACACCGGCAGTGACAGCGGGAGGAAGCAGCGTGAGCGAGACGGACACGACCAGGCATGTCACCGGCGAGGACGAGGTCGTGGACCTCTGCCGTGAGCTGATCCAGATCGACACCAGCAACTACGGCGACCACTCGGGCCCGGGCGAGCGCAAGGCCGCCGAGTACGTGGCCGAGAAGCTCGCCGAGGTGGGGCTCGAACCGAAGATCTTCGAGTCGCACCCCGGCCGCGCGTCCACGGTCGCCCGCATCGAGGGCGAGGACCCGTCCCGGCCCGCGCTCCTCATCCACGGCCACACCGACGTCGTACCGGCCAACGCCGACGACTGGACCCACGATCCCTTCTCCGGCGAGATCGCGGACGGGTGCGTGTGGGGGCGCGGCGCCGTCGACATGAAGGACATGGACGCGATGACGCTGGCGGTCGTCCGCGACCGGCTGCGCAGCGGGCGCAAGCCCCCGCGTGACATCGTCCTGGCCTTCCTCGCCGACGAGGAGGCGGGCGGTACGTACGGTGCCAAGCACCTCGTCAAGAACCACCCCGACCTCTTCGAGGGCGTGACCGAGGCGATCGGCGAGGTCGGCGGCTTCTCCTTCACCGTGAACGAGAAGCTGCGTCTGTACCTGGTGGAGACGGCCCAGAAGGGCATGCACTGGATGCGGCTCACCGTGGACGGCACGGCGGGGCACGGCTCGATGACCAACACCGACAACGCCATCACCGAACTGTGCGAGGCCGTCGGCCGGCTGGGCCGCCACACATGGCCGGTCCGGGTCACCAAGACCGTGCGGTCGTTCCTCGACGAGCTCTCCGACGCGCTCGGCACCGAACTCGACCCCGAGAACATGGACGAGACCCTCGCCAAGCTCGGCGGCATCGCCAAGATGGTCGGCGCGACGCTTCGGAACTCCGCCGCACCCACCATGCTCGGCGCCGGCTACAAGGTCAACGTCATCCCGGGGCAGGCCACCGCGCACGTCGACGGGCGCTTCCTGCCCGGCCACGAGGAGGAGTTCCTCGCCGACCTCGACCGGATCCTCGGCCCGCGCGTGAAGCGGGAGGACGTGCACGCGGACAAGGCCCTGGAGACCGACTTCGACGGCAAGCTCGTCGACGCCATGCAGAGTGCGCTGGGCGCCGAGGACCCCATCGCCCGTGCGGTGCCCTACATGCTCTCCGGCGGCACCGACGCCAAGTCCTTCGACGACCTCGGCATCCGTTGCTTCGGCTTCGCTCCGCTGAAGCTGCCGCCGGAGCTGGACTTCGCCGGCATGTTCCACGGCGTCGACGAGCGGGTGCCGGTGGACGGGCTGAAGTTCGGGGTGCGCGTGCTCGACCGGTTCATCGACGCGTCCTGACCTCGGTATTCGCCAGCCTGTACGGAGACCGACCGGGACGGGTGAATGCGACCGTAAGCTCGTAGCTTCATTACATCCTCCTCGTTACAGGTGATGTGACTCGCTACTTGGAGTCACTTTGCCAACGAGGAGGAATAATGATCAAGAAGGTCGTCGCTGCTGCCGCTGCCACTGGCGGTCTGGTTCTCGCGGGTGCGGGCCTGGCGGTTGCCGACTCGGGTGCTCAGGGTGCCGCCATCGGTTCCCCGGGTGTCCTTTCGGGCAACGTCGTCCAGGCGCCCATTCACGTCCCGGTGAACGTGTGCGGCAACACGATCTCGGTGATCGGGCTGCTGAACCCCGCCTTCGGCAACACCTGCATCAACAAGTGACGTTGTGCCTCACCCCGTGAGGGGCCTCACCCCATGAGGGTCTGAGTCCGTCGGCCCCGGAGTGCACGCCATGCACTCCGGGGCCGACGGGTCTTTTCGCAAGGTTCAGGACGAGCACAAGGTCCAAGACAAGGTCGAAGGCAGGGAATTCAGCAATGCGACAGGTCACCCGCAAGGGCCTGATGACGGTGGCGGCCGCGACGGGCGTGATCGCCGCGACCGGCGGCTACGCGAGCGCCGACTCCGGAGCCCACGGCGCCGCCACCAACTCGCCCGGCGTTCTGTCGGGCAACTCGGTGCAGGCACCGGTGCACGTCCCGGTCAACGTCTGCGGCAACACGGTGAACGTCGTGGGGGCGCTCAACCCGTCGGTGGGCAACAAGTGCGCCAACAACAGCGGCGGCAGCGGCTCGCACCACGGAGGCGGCCATGGCGGAAGCCACGGTGGAAGCCACGGCGGCGGCTCGCAGAGCGGGTCCGGGAGCGGGGCCCACGCCGGCGGGGACACCACCGGCTCGCCGGGCGTGGGCTCCGGGAACAACGTCCAGGTGCCGGTGGACGTACCGGTCAACGTCTGCGGCAACAACGTGAGCGTCGTCGGCATCGGTAACACGTCGATGGGCAACGACTGTGCCAACGGCTCGGGTGGTGGGGGCCACCACACGCCTCCGGGCGGCGGCCACGAGAACCCGCCCGGCAAGCCGGGGCAGCCCGGACACCCGGGGAATCCGGGGAACCCCGGACAGCCGGGGAACCCGGAGCAGCCCGGACACCCCGGACAGCCAAGTGAACCCGGCAACCCGGACAACCCGGGCAACCCCGGTAACCCCGGTAACCCCGGTGGAGAGACTCCGGGCGGCGGCCACAAGAACAACCCGGGCACGCAGACCGTCACCCAGCCCGAGGGCGTCGAGCAACTCGCCCACACCGGCAGCGAGCTGCCCCTCGGCCTCGCGTTGCCCATGGGCGCGGGCGCGATCATCGGCGGCGCCCTGATCTACCGCAAGGCGCGGGCGACCGCGTAGCCCTTCCCCTGTGGTGCGCCGCAACGGAGCGGGCCCCCCCGCGGGGGGGGCCGCACCGGAAGAGTAGCCCGGCCGCACCACCGGGGGCGCCCCAGGGGGGTGGTACGCCCACGCCACCC